>NZ_JAAEJV010000040.1 GCF_015356785.1 Candidatus Neptunochlamydia vexilliferae
GAACCCTAGATTCATCTCACTGTAGAGATGGTCTCTTCTCTTTGAGAGACAACTTGTTGTGACAGCTTCTTGTCACAATGCGAAAAGGTGAACAAGGCCGATGTAGAGGCTTCTCTCGGCAATTGCAAAAAGGTTGGAAGGGTCTTTTTTGGTGAGTTCCTCCCCAATGTCGACAGCAATGACAACTTCAGCGCCATATTTTTTAGCAATATTGACAGGGATCGGGTTGACCACTCCTCCATCAACGAGGTAACGGCCAAGATAGTAGACAGGATTAAATACTCCCGGAGCCGCTGAAGAGGCATGGATAGCAGGAATAATCGGCCCTCTTCCGAGCTCAATAAGCTCACCTGTTGCAAGATCGGCTGCAACGGCAATAAAGGGAATTTTCAGCTGATGAAATTGAAAGGCTTCTAAATGTTTTTCAAGGAATGTTTCCAGCATGGTTCCTTTGGTCAGCCCGAAGCGGGAAAAGGAAATATCCATAAGGTCTGAGCGCTTTAGGTCAATAAGAAGTTCTTCAAGACGGACAACGCTAGGGTGGTCGGCATAGAGGGAGCCAATGATTGCTCCGGAGCTGCAACCAATGATCAGATCGGGGTGGATCCCAGCTTGCTCTAGCTCCTGCAGCACCCCAATATGGGCGATCCCCTTCGAACCGCCTCCTCCAAGAACAAGAGCCACTTTGACCGGCTTTTTGACCCCTTGAAATTGGGGAATGGGTTCAGGCTTTGCCTGGGAGAGCTTGAGCGATGTACACCCAACGCAAAAGAGGGTTAAAATAAATAAGACATATCCCATGAGGGTAAATGTAGCATAAATCAATGAATTTAGACAGTGGCTGTTTCTCTTGAAAGAAAATGTTGAAGACCTGTGTGGCGCGTCTTCACGTTGTCGGTTTTGACCGCAATCGCCAAGGCTTTTTTGGTTCCCAGGAGGACGACGAGTTTTTTCCCTCGGGTGATCCCGGTGTAGAGAAGGTTGCGGAACAGGAGCTTAAAGTGAGAGGTGTGGACCGGGATGATCACGCAGGGGCACTCGCTCCCTTGATATTTGTGGATCGAGACGGCATAGGCAAGCATCAGTTCGTCGATGTCATAAAAGTCATAGATGACCTCTTTCCCATCGAAGTTAACGGTGAGCTCCTGAGCTTCTAGATCGATGGAAGTAATTCGCCCCACATCTCCATTAAAGACTTTTTTATCATAGTTATTCCGGGTTTGCATCACCTTATCATGGAGATTAAAGTGGCGTCCCATCCGGGTCAGGTGGAGCGATTGGGGGTTGAGGCGCTGTTGAAGGGCATGGTTGAGGTTATCGGTCCCGATTACCCCCCGCTTCATGGGGGAGAGGACCTGGATATCATCGATCGGATTGAAGGGGAATTTTTCGGGGATGTGGTGCTCGATCAGGTCGATGATTTTTGCCAAAATCTCTTCGGGGGACTCGGCATCGAAGAAGATAAAGTCGCTCCCTTTTTCGTGCTCGGTTTCGGGGAAGTAGCCAGCATTGATCCGGTGGGCATTGGCGACGATGCGGGACCCCTTTCCTTGACGGAAGATCCACTTAAGGCGGGTGACAGGAAGGGTCTCGGAAAAGATCATATCTTTTAAAACGTTGCCTGGACCCACACTGGGAAGCTGGTCGATATCTCCAATAAAAATGACCCGGGTATCGTCGGGAATAGCCTTGAGCAGATTGTACATCAGGAGGGTATCGATCATACTGGCTTCGTCGATGATGAGGAGGCGGGCAGAGAGGGGGTTGTCTCGATTCCGCTTAAAGCCCCCTTCGTGAAAATCAAACTCCAGCAAGCTATGGATCGTAAAGGCTTTTTTTCCGGTGATCTCGGTCATCCGCTTTGCAGCCCGTCCTGTGGGGGCGGCGAGGGTAATCTTGTCGGTCACCTTCGAGGTGATGGAAAGGATGGCGCGGGTAATGGTGCTCTTCCCTGTTCCTGGCCCTCCAGTGATGATATGGATTTTTTCCTCTAGGCTTTTGGCAATGGCCACCTTTTGCTCTTTAGCAAAGCGGATCCGGTGTTTTTCCTCTGCCCACCCGACCGCCTTTTCAACAAGGACGGGGCGGATTTTGCAAGGAGCTTCTTGGAGTCTTTTGAGCTCGCGGGTGACCCCCCATTCGGCATTGTAGAGGGGGCGGACCCAAATGTAGTCCTCACCCTTGAGCTTTTCTTGCATGATGTGCCCTTCCAGCTCAAGGGCGGTGAGCTGCTCGGCGATCAGAGGTCCTTCTATTTCAAGGATCGCCTCTGCTTCTGGGATAAAGCTCTCTTTGGGGTAGCAGACATGGCCGCTGCTACTCAGCTCCCAGAGGACATATTCGATCCCCGCCTTGATCCGGATGGGGGAGTCTTTGGCAATTCCGAGATTTTGGGCAAGCTCATCGGCCGTTTTAAAGCCGACTCCACGGATCTCTCTGGCAAGGGTGTAGGGGTTGTTTTTAACTGTATCGATACTTTCTTCGCCGTAGCGCTTAAAAATCTTTTGGGCAAAGGAGGGACGGACCCGGTGCGATTGTAAAAAGATCATCACATTGCGGACCGATTTTTGTTCGCTCCAACACTGGGCAATCTTCTCCACCCGCTTGGCGCCGAGACCCTCCACCTCGGCGAGGCGGTGGGTCTCTTTATCGATCACTTCAAGGGTTTTAACGCCGAAGGTATCGACGATCCGCTTGGCATAGACGGGGCCTACCCCCTTGACCATTCCCGATTCCAGATATTTTTGGATGCCAATCACATCGACAGGAGCGGTGAGTTCATACTGCTGCACCTCAAACTGCCGCCCATGCTTTGCATGGTGCTTCCACACCCCTTGGCAATGGAGGGTTTCTCCAGGATTGACTCCTGGCATCGTTCCCACCACTGTGATAGGCTCCTGGTGCTTGGGCGCTTTTAAACGGGCAACGGTAAACCCCGTTTCTTCACTTGCAAAGACGATGGTGTCGATAAAGCCGTTCAACTGATCCATAGGAAGTCATCTTACCGCAAACATCTCCATTTGAACACAAAATTCTTTGTACACCTTGAATAAAAACCTTCTTCTAGGTAAGATTAATTCTTATTCCGGATTAGCTCAGCGGTAGAGCAGTAGACTGTTAATCTATTGGTCGCTGGTTCGAATCCAGCATCCGGAGATCAGCCCCTCGTTCGAGGGGCTTTTTTATTATCTTAAACTGTATCGAGTGTTTTTTCCTTTACCGATACGCTTGACCAATCCTTGATCGATCAAGCAATGTAAAACTTTAAAGGTCGTATTTTTGGAAAGACCTAAGTGATCAATCATCTCATGAATAGTAAGGGTTAACTTTACTTTGAACAAATCCATCAATATTTCTTCGTCAGGCTTTCCCCTATTTTTTACGATCTTAAATTCAAATTTCACCTTGACGTAATCCCCGTCTTCAGAAAAAGTTGGTGGAACAATTTTTGAAGCACGGCAGCTATCAAAAATCAACTTAATCCCTGAACCTAACTTTTCAATAATCCCCATCTTATGAGCCATTCTGCCGAGGATCGGATTTCTTAAATGTGTTATTCCTTCACCTAAGTTATTGATATTGACATGTCCTGGAAAATTGCCAGGACTAAAAATTTCTAAATGATCATCATAAAGAGCAATTTTTGTTGCCCCATGGATAGTATATTTCCGATGTACAACAGCATTTGTTATAGCTTCTCTAAGAGCTGGCGCTGGAACTAATGAATGCGCTTTCATTCTGGCACCTTCAAGAACATAGTTTCGTTTTATCCAACTGCTAACTAAATTAAAGCTTACTTCAATTTGCTTTGCTATGGAGCCGGAGATTTCTTCAGTTTGTATAATCTCTCTTCCGTTTTTCCCTGAAAAACGGGTGCAAATTACATGTGCTTCAGGTAAGTATTTATTGGGGTTCTCAGAAAAAAGTAATATTCCTGCAACAGTTGGATAGAAAACTTCGGCATTGCCACAAGATCTTCCAATTACTTTATCTTCTAAAAGGGCTTCTTTAGATTTCTTCTTATAATAGTCTTTTAATAATGAATCTGATAAAACTTTCAAATCTTCTTGAACTACCTGCTCATCAAATGAGAGACGTCGATTTTCTCTCATTAACTCTGAAATATACTCTGGATTAGCGGAGCGAGTTGACGAGCCAATACGTATATAAACACCTTTTGGGATCCCTTTGCTACGCAAAAAACATGGTTTTTTTAAAGCAGGGGGTATTTCAATGATCAATACCTCCTTGTTCCCAATTCGTTGTTCATAAATCTGTGGAATTAGGTTTGGGCTGGTTGAATCGTAAAGGCTATTAGGAAAATCATCGTATATTTTATCCCTGAGATTATCGGTGATCCCTAGAATTTCTCTAGTCTGGTCATCAACACCAATAATAATTTTACCTCCAATTCCATTGGCAAATGCCACAGATGTTTTAATAATCGCTTCAAATCGCTGCACTGTTGATTTGAATTCAATAACTTTTGATTCTCTCTCCTGAAAAAATAGCTTCATTGATTAGCGCCTCTATTCGTACCAACTTATTTAAATCATACCAAATCGTCCCATTTATGTAAAATTCGGATTAATTCATTTTCTGAGCTTACAGCCGACTCTCCCTATGGAGGGGCTGCGGGGGAGTCCTGCTACTATAAACACCGGACAGAAGAGCCTTTTAAGCGATATATTGTTAATGACTTAGGGTAAAATGAGTTATAGGATCTTGCTCTATAACTCATTTTTGTGCTAAATGTGAGTTATAGAAAGGAGGTCTATCACTCATGCCTTGGAACTGGGAATTGCCTGACTGGCCCCAATTCTCTTTTGATTCTGATGCTATACGGGAAGCTGAGAAGGAATTTCTTTTAAATATCGGTAGCGCCTCAGGTTTTTTGAAAAGCCTTGGAGAAGAAGATTGTAATCGATTTATCGTTGAGATTTTGAGTTTAGAAGGATTAGAAAGCTCTCGAATTGAAGGGGAAATTCTTGATCGAGCGAGTTTGCAATCGTCGATTAAGCACCATTTCGGATTAGATGGTAAGAAAATAAAAGATGGGTATAAGGAGGCTCGAGTGGCAGAGCTTTTAGTTAATGTTTATGAGACGTTTGAGGCTCCACTGACCCATGAGATGCTTTGGAAGTGGCATGGGACGCTATTTGATGGGAAAACTTTGATTCATGACCTGGGAAAATATCGGACCCATAGTGCGCCCATGCAAATTATTTCTGCTCGTAATTGGGTTCCCAAGGTTTTTTTCGAAGCGCCCCCTTCAGCTCAAGTTTTTGATGAAATGGAAGCCTTTATTGATTGGTTTAATCATTCTCGAGAAACAGAATCGATTTTAGGGAGAGCTGCGGTTGCTCATATTTATTTTGAAAGTATTCACCCATTTGAAGATGGTAACGGAAGGATTGGACGTCTTCTCATTGAAAAGGTGTTTTCTCAAGGAGTCGGGCGATCTGTCTTAATTGCAATTTCTAAAGTTTTTGAAAGGGGAAGAAAAGACTATTATCTTGAGCTAGGGAAATGTAATGAAAGCTTAGAGGTGCAAGATTGGGTAGAGTTCTTTTCTAAGTCGGCTTTATTGGCACAAAAAGAATCGGTCGATCTTCTTTATTTTCTTATTGAAAAGGCTAAGATGCTCATAGCCCTTTCAGAGAAAATCAATGCACGACAAGAAAAGGTTCTTTTAAGGATGTTTGCAGAAGGCCCCATGGGCTTTAAAGGGGGACTGAGCGCTGAAAACTATATTGCAATTACTCAAGTCTCTAGAGCTACTGCTACACGGGATTTAGCTGATTTGGTTCAGAAAGGAGCTTTAGTAAAAACTGGGGAACTTCGCCATACCCGGTACTTTCTGAATATTTCGCCTCGGGATTAACCTCCATTTTTTTCCTTCCAATTAATTCGCTTGGTCTATATAACTTTTTAGTTATATAAAGCGGATTTTTAATTTATTAATACTTTTTTGCACGGGAAGTTTATTTAGCGCACAGACGTTGATGGTCGACCCCTATTTTTCTCCCTATGCGGGATCGTCGGATTTGACCTTGGCTCAAGAATCTCTGATTTGGAGCGTAGATGCGATGGCCTCTAAGGGAGGGAAGCAAGGTACGACAGCTAGGGTATGGAGACGGGGCTTAGCGCAGTTTCTTTTTTGGTATAATGTCAATATGGTAGTGGCGGTGACTCAGCATGAGGTTTTTGGCCATGGCTACCGCTTAAGAGAGCTGGGGGTGAGACCAAAGGGATACATGGTCAGCCCTTGGGGAGGATGGACCTCATTTAACGTAGGCCCTTCCTTTCGTGTGGGGAATCTTCAAGCAATGGTTGTTGCCGGTCTTGAAGCGGGAGGAATTCTAGCGCGCGATTTGAAAGTGCAGTGGATCGGGCAGGGAGAAATCGATGGACGACTCAGTACCACCTATACACAAGCGGCGCAGTCTCTTTTTTGGTACACCTTAATCACTCATAGAGTACGCCTTAAAGGGGATGAGGCTTCTGATGGAAATGATATTGAAGCCTACCTGAAACTTCATCAAAATATCGACGCGGATACCCCTTCCTTTAGGGAGGAGAGGAAGCGTCGCTCCTTTTTTGTTTAAGTTTTTTCTTATTTTTTGGTACATTGGGGGTTGCTCTACGAGAGTCTGCCATATTCCAGCAATGGGGTAGTCGCTTAATAGGAGATGTGATTCTGTCTCTCGTATCGCCGTCCACTAAGTTTGGTAAGTGTGCTCCCACTGACGTCAACAGGCGAAACGGCCTTAGGGAACAGAGCAAAGACCCTAGTTTAAGGCTAAGGTAGCAGTGATTAGAAAATCTCGGTTTGTCCATATGGTTTTCTCTCTAGTTGCAAGCTTCTTCCTTTAGGAAGGAGTAGTTGACAATGCTTCTTATAGAGACCATCAGCTTACAACCGGCAAGCTCACGCGGTGGTCGATCTTTAATTGGCTCGACCCCATGACCTTTTATGCCTACTACGCTTTTTACTATTACATCGCTATGGGAAAACCATGGGCCTTCCCGATGATTTCTCTAGTGGAAGACCTCAAGTAACTTCCCAATGTGCGGATCGCTTATGCCCCTTATGCTCCTGAAGCTTATTTTGAAAACTTCTTCTCGGTTGGTGGAAAGCTCCTCTACTTTTACTTTAAAGGGGGAATGCGCAGTTTTGGTGCGGGTTTTGGCTATGACCACTTCTTTTCAGGAAAAAGGGGAAGTATCGGTTTCCGCTTGGATGGATGGAACCAAAATGTCTTTGTCTCTTCGGCAACGGTAGGGGAGCTTGAGAGAGAAGAAGATGTTTTCCGCCCTGTCCTCAATAAAAGAAGGTGGGGAGCAGCTCTATTGACGAGAAGCACCTTGAGTATTTTTTCCCATCTGGCCCTTTTTACCGAAATTGGGGGTAAAACCTCAGACTATCTTCCTGGTTATGGGCTGGATAAAGAGATCGGAGGGCGCGTTGGCTTAACATTTAGTAGGAATTCGCTTCGACAAAAAATAGAGGATAAAGATAAGCTGAATGTAGAATAATAATGGAGTTTCTAAATGAAAAAAATTTGTCTTTCTTTAGGTTTAGCCTCTGCCCTGCTTTTGACAGGGTGCGCCTCTTATCAATCTAACTCTCTTTCTGCCCTTGATCCTACCTATGTGAGGAACTATCCAGAAATTGATGGGGTGATGATTGGGTGTAAAGCCTACACGAAAGATGAATGTTACCGCTATCTAGACCGTGATGTCTTAGCAAAAGGGTATCAGCCGATTCAGCTGACCTTCCAAAACACCACCGATAAACACTACATTTTTTCCACGAATGAGATCAGCATTCCATGCGCTAGTCCTGAAGAGGTTGCCGATAGTGTCCATACCTCTACGGCCGGGCGTGTTGTTGGATACACCCTCATAGGGATGCTTATTCCAGCGGTTGTCGATGGCGTTAAGTCTTCGAATGCCAACGCTGCTCTCGATAGAGATTTCTATGCAAAAGCAAGAGAGCATTTTATCATTCCTCCCAAGGCTTTTGTGAAGACGCTCATCTTTGTTCCAAAAGCGCAGTTTGCACCGATCTTTGATATCAGCCTTCTCGAAGAGGAAACAGGTCAACATAAAACGATAGGTCTTTCAGTTGTCCGTTAGTGACTAGACACTAATGAGCAAGAGGCGTTTCCCAGTAGGGGTGGGAAAGGTCTTTTTCATAGGACCCCGTCTCTTCATTATAGATCCAGGGAGGGTTGATGTTGGGGCCATACTTGGCCTGAATAAAGCGGGCTGTTTGGTTGGGAACTGGTACTGCAATCCCATCAAAGTTCCCCCGCTTTAAGGGGAAAACCACGTCGAAAGGGATCGGTGAAGTTTGTCTGCGCTCCCGCTCTTTCCAATCGTTTGCCATGAAGGGGCTATTTTCATGGGCAACGATATATTGAACCGTTTTATTTTCGATGTCGATATCGTTGTGGTAGATGTCGATATGGTTCCGACTTTCTTTGATATAGACCCGAATGTAGGTCTCAGCTCTTCCGCGGTCGGACCAATCTTGCGCGACATATTTTTTTCGATTGAGCCGCCTGAGTGCATGTCTCACATTTTGAAAATCATCAATAAGGACGGCAATGTCAATGTCATTGTCCCAGGGTAGGATCCCCTCATAGCGGAAGGTGCCAATGCAAGTGCCGCAGTCGATCCAAAAGGGGATGTTTGCTTCGGTAAGAAGGGTAACGATTTCCTTAAGGGCCTCCTTGTCAGGAAGGAGAACATTTTCGTCACCGGGCCGCCTTTTATATCCTTGGGAAATCAGTTTTTCTCCTTCTCTCCAGTCATTAATCGGGATCCCAATTGAGCAGTAATAGTCGTTTTTAGAGGAGATTTTTTTGGATCGAAGCTCTTTTTTAAGCATTTTATGGCGAAAGGCCACTTCAGGGGATAAAAGGGCGACCTTTTTACAGGCTGCACCCAAGATAAGCCCAGGGGTAAAAAAGGTGAGGGCGATCGGAGAATAAATTTTCTTCCCTGTCTCATACTGAAACCGTTGCTTGACCCTAAATTCCTCCCCATCATAGGAGACCGTTCTTCCTTCACAAAGGTAGTGGGCAGGCATCAGGAAAACGTTTGCCATTTTTTCCAGTCCCCGCGCCTCTTCAAAGGAGGTATTGATCCAAGGACTTTCACAGAAAATGTGGTAATAACCGACGAGGGACATCCCAAAGTGGATCAAAGCGGCAGTTACTCCAGGGAAGACCTTACAGATCTTTGGAAAGGCATCGATAATCGTCATGCCTCTCCTATTTAACCTATTACCAATTTTTAGTACAGGGTTTACAAAGCATGGTGTCTTCTGTATGACCCCGGAGTGCTACCTAATGCCAAATGAGGGGGTTTTCGATTTTTTTTTAGCTTCAAGGGGGCATTTTGCCCCTCTGAACCTGGAGGAAAAGAAAAATTCAAGCGTTTGACAGTAGGTAGCGCTCCGGGGTATGAGGAAGGAAAAGGAGAATTTTATGGAGTTGCTCAAAGGTCAAAAAGCATTAGTCACAGGATCTAGCTCAGGGATTGGAAAGGGGGTGGCGATCGCTCTTGCCAAAGCGGGAGCCGATGTGATGATCAACTACGCAGGGTCGAAAGATAAAGCAGATGCTGTTGCTGAAGAGGTCTCGAAGTTTGGAGGAAAGGTTCTTGTTGCAAAGGCAGATGTTTCCAATGAAGAAGAGGTGCAGGCGATGTTTCAGCTTCTCATCAAAGAGTGGGGGACGGTCGATATCCTGGTCAACAATGCAGGCCTTCAGCAAGACTCTCCCTTTGTCGATATGACCCTTGAAAAATGGAACAAGGTGATCGGGATTAATCTCACGGGGCAATTTCTTTGCGCCCGAGAAGCGATCCGCGAATTTTTACGTCGCGGCGTTGTCAAAGAGGTCTCGTGCGCCGCGGGAAAGATCATCTGTATGAGCTCGGTTCATGAGATGATTCCTTGGGCTGGGCATGCTAACTATGCCGCCTCCAAGGGGGGAATTATGATGCTGATGAAAAGTATGGCTCAAGAGCATGCTCCCAAAAAGATCCGGATCAATAGTATCTGTCCTGGGGCGATCCGAACTCCCATCAATAAAGAGGCCTGGGAGACCCCTGAAGCACTCAACGAGCTCATGAATGTCGTTCCCTACAAGCGGATCGGAGAGATCGAAGATATCGGCAATGCCGCAGTGTGGCTTGCTTCAGACCTTTCTGATTATATCAATGGGACGAGTCTTTTTGTCGATGGGGGGATGACCCTTTTCCCGGGCTTTACCACAAATGGTTAGTCGGGGTTGTTATAAGGATGGGGGTCCTTTTTCTTGAATCAACTTCCTTAGAAAGGGGTAGAGAAAAAAGAGGATCACCCCTGCTAAGCAAGCACCCCAGCCAAGGAGGTTGAAGGTATCAGAGAAGGAGGGATTTGTTTGAAGAGGATCAAGAAGCTCTTTTTGTTTGAAACTCATCTGGGAGAAGTGGTTGGCAAGCGTCGCCGCTACCCCGACGATCATGAGCCAAGTCCCCATCATCACTCCCTGGAGCTTTGAGGGGACAAGCTGTCCAATCATGGCAAAACCAATGGGAGAGATGAGGATTTCTCCGACGCTTTGAAAGATGTAACTCACCGCCACCCAGGAAAAAGAAGAAATTCCCTTAGCGGTTGCAAAGTGAATTCCGAGAGGGAGGATCGCAAACCCTATCCCGATCAAAATTAGAGCCAAGGCGAATTGGACAGGGATCCGGATGATATGTCCTTTAGCGCGGAGCTTTTTAGAGATATGAGCAAGGAGGGGACCTCCGATAATGATGATGATTGTATTGATATTCATGAACCACTGAGGGGGAACCTCAAACCCTAAGATATGACGGTCGACATTATGGAGGATAAAGAGGGTCAGCCCCATTGGAGTCATCTGGTAGAGAGTCCAAAAAATGAGAGAGGCAAGGGCTAGGACCATAAAGGCCCAGAGTTTTTTTCGCGCTTCTTTCACCCGCTCTTGGAAAGTGATGCCGCAGATCACAAGGAGCATCAAGGCTCCTGCAATCAAGATAAACTCGTTGCTAAAGTGGGAGTGGTTTAGGAGCCATCGGAGAGCAAAAGCAAGGGCAATAATGAAACCCATTCCAATCAGTCCGAGTCGAAATTTTTTACTTTTTGCCGCATAGCTGAGGTGGGTTCCAACATCTTTAAGGACACTCCATCCCGCAAGAGCAATCAAGAAGGTGACTAGATTACTCCCAGCTGCAAATACAAAGAGGAGGGGGTAATTTTGATGAAGTTGTAATAGCCCGCTGAGGGTAAACCCGATCAAAAAACCGATATTCATCCCGCTGTAGTTCCAAAGAAAAGCGGTCTCCCGATTTTTATCATGGGGCTCGAAAAGTTGGGTGACCATACAGTTGATACAGGTGACATTCAGGCCACACCCTGTTAGAAAAATCGCCAGCCCCCAATAGAGAGACTCTAGACTCATCAAAGCTAAAACGAAACACCCAAGGGTTTGAATGATCATCCCTGTGGCAAACAAAAGGCGGTAGCTTAAAAAGCGCCCCCCAATATAGCCCCCTAAAAGGTGGAGGAAAAAGTTAAAAGCAACGAATGAGCCTGTGATGGCAATCGCAGTGCTGGCACTTAAGCTTAGCCCCTTCGTGGCATAGAGAACAAGAGTGGAGTAGAGGACGCTAAAGCTTAAGGTGGAAAAGATTTGGATAAAAAAGAGGGTCCGTGTCCCCCGCTTTTGCTGCTGGTTCAAGCTCATAAGAACGGAAGGACTCCTTTAATCACAGTTGCTGGGGCTTCAATAATCGCTTTTAGCCCTTGTTGAATGAAGATCGAGTGCATCATTTTCTGCATGATGATCTCTGAAATCTCTTGAGTTGGGATTCCCTTGTCGGAGGTGACATCATCAAACTCAAGACGCTCAATGGGGGAGAGTTTATGAAGCCTTCCATCGGAAAGGATCAAATCGATCTGGATATTGGTAAAGATGAGCCTTTTGATGATCGCTTCTCGCTGCACAGAGAAAAAGCTTTTGTGGTCTTGCCCCATATTTTTCAAGAGGGTCTGCCAATTTCCCTTGGTTTGATCTTTTATATAGAGCTGGATATTGACATAGACATCGCTCATCGTAATTTTGTCGATGATGATTGGGTTCCAGAAATATTGGCGGTAGGGGGCTTCGATATCGATCGTCTCTACTTTCATCGCTGTGGGAAGGCGGGCTTCTTTTGGATTTGCAATCCGAAGCTTTTCAATGGCAAAACATCCGCTATGGAAGGTGATATCTTCGGTGGTGACGGTCGTCTGCGTTTTGTGGCCGATCAGCTCGGCTAAAATGAGACTTGCATTGGCATAGGCGATGTAGGTCATCGATGCGATGATTAGGAGGACAGCGACAAAAATAGCAAGAAGTCTCTTCATACTTTTATCGATAATGGATCTAGGGATAAAAAAAAAGCACTTCCCGAAGGAAGTGCTTTTTAGAGAAGGCTTAGTAGCCCATGCCGCCTGGCATTGCAGGGGCAGGAGCTGCAGCTCCTTCCTCTTTCGGCTCATCGGTGATGATCGCCTCTGTGGTGAGAAGAAGCGATGCGATCGATGCTGCAAGCTCGATCGTGAGGCGGGTGACCTTTGTCGGGTCAATCACTCCCATCTCAACGAGGTTGCCATACTCATCAGTTAGAGCATTCCATCCCTCATTGGTTTTCATTCCCATCACTTTTTGAACGACGATCGAACCCTCTTCGCCCGCATTCTCAGCGATTTGGCGTAAAGGATGGGTGATCGCTTTCATGATGATTTCAGCGCCCACTTTGGTACATCCTGACATCCCTTCTGAAAGTTTTTTCAGGATAGGGATACAGTGGATAAAGGCGCTTCCTCCACCAGGGAGGATGCCCTCTTCAACCGCGGCTTTTGTTGCCTGAAGGGCATCATCAACGCGGTCTTTTTTCTCTTTCATCTCCACTTCCGTGGCAGCACCGACGCGGATGATTCCTACGCCGCCAGAGAGTTTTGCGAGGCGCTCTTCGAGCTTTTCCCGGTCATAATCAGAGGTGCTCTCTTCGATCTGCCGCTTAATAAGGGCGATCTGTTTTTCGATCTCCTCTTTCTTTCCTGCTCCTTCAACAAGGGTGGTGTCCTCTTTTTTGACGACCACTTTCTTGACAGTTCCCAGCATGTCGAGGGTCACATTTTCAAGCTTCATCCCTAGGTCTTCGCTGATGTACTGGCCACCAGTTAGAACAGCGATGTCTTGAAGGACAGCTTTGCGACGATCGCCGAAGCCAGGAGCTTTTACAGCGCATACCTTTAGGCCAGCGCGGAGTCTATTAACAACGAGTGTTGCAAGGGCTTCTCCTTCGATATCTTCAGCGATGATGATCAGTGGGCGGCCACTTTCAGCAACGGCTTGAAGGACAGGAAGGAAGTCTTTCATCGCAGAGATTTTTTTCTCGTAGATGAGGACAAAGGGGTTTTCATAAACCGCTTCTTGGGTTTCTGGGTTGGTGACGAAGTAAGCGGAGAGGTAACCTCGGTCGAAGTTCATCCCTTCAACGACGTCAAGCGTTGTTTCGAACCCTTTTCCTTCTTCGACGGTCACCGTTCCATCTTTACCCACACGTTCCATTGCCTTTGCAATGGTTTCACCGATTTCAGCGTCGTTATTGGCAGAAATGGTGGCGACTTGAGCGATTTCTTTTCGATCTTCGATCTTTTTGCTCATTTTTTTGAGCTCGCCGGTCAAGGTTTTGACCGCTTCTTCGATTCCACGCTTGAGCTCCATCGGGTTCGATCCGGCAACGACGTTGCGCAAGCCCTCAGAGTAGATCGCTTCAGCAAGGACGGTCGCTGTCGTAGTTCCATCCCCTGCCTTGTCGGCAGTTTTGCTGGCCACTTCGATGACCATCTGAGCGCCCATGTTCTCGTGCTTATCTTCGAGTTCGATCTCCTTAGCGACGGTTACACCATCTTTCGTGACATGAGGAGCGCCAAACGACTTATCAATCGCAACGTTGCGCCCTTTAGGGCCGAGGGTAACTTTTACTGCAGAGGCTAAAGCTTTGACCCCTTTTTGGATCTTGCCCCTTGCATCTTCTCTAAACTTAATATCTTTAGGTGCCATAATGTTTCTTCTCCTTCTTATTCAACAATTGCAATCAGGTCATCGGCGCGTAGCACGATAAATTCTTCATCTTCAACGGTCACTTCCTGTCCGGAGTACTTATCCATGAGGACTGTATCGCCTACTTTGACGGGGATAGGGTGCTCTTTTCCTTTTCCGACGGCAACGACCTCGGCCATTTCTTGTTTTTTCTTAGCGCTATCGGGGAGGATGATCCCTCCTTTGAGGGTTTCTTCTTGTTCTAGGCGTTGAACAAGGATGCGATCCCCGAGGGGTCTAAGAGAGACTTTTTTTTGAGTTTCCATTTAAAATTCTCCTTTTACTGGTCTTGTAGTGCCCAGCATAGCGGGAGAAAGCATTTTTTGCAATAGAATTTAGCACTTTTTCCTTTGAGCTGCTAATAGCGCCTAGTGGACAGCTCACGGCACGGCTTTTCTCCGCCTGCGGCTTCGAAGCCATGTCGGTTCGCTGGGGAAGAAAAAAAAGAAAAACTCTCCTGCGAAGGGACAGCCCAGAGCCGTTAGGTTGGAAAGGGCTGCCCGGAGCAGTCCGCGGTTTCAAGGCGGACCTGTAAAATTGGCATGAAGGAGGGGCTTGTCTAGGGCTTCGCCCAGCCCCCCGACTGAAGGTCCGATTTGACTGTTCGCTTGAAACTCAACTGGGGCAGCGGGGGGTGCAACCTCCGTCGGATCTATATATGGATCCTTGGAGTTTTCAGCTGGTTTAAAGCAGGGTTTTTACCTAGAACAAACCACCACAACCATTTTTATTTGCTTGGGAAAAGGGAATCATGTAGCTTAACACTTTAACAAGGAGATATTATGGCAAAGGAAAGAACCGAAGTTCAAAACGAAGATACCTGGGATGTCGCTTCCCTTTATTCCAACCTGGACGCTTGGGAAAAGGAGTTCAAGGAGCTCACCAAAAATAAATCGGAAAAAGGTTCTTGGCCACAGATTGCCGAATATCAAGGAAAGATCAGAGAGGACGGAGCAAAGCTGGCCTCCCTTTTACAGGAAACCTTTAATGTAGAGCGGAAGCTTTATGAACTCTACACCTATGCCCACCTCCGCCACGATGAGGATGTCGCCCATGAACTCCATAAAGATGCCTATGACCGGATCTCTCTTCTCTATTATGACTTTCAAAGCGAAACGGCTTGGATCCAGCCAGCGATTCTCCAACTCCCCAAAGAGACTTTGGAGTCTTACCTAAAAGAGGATGCTTTGAAGGAGTATAAGGTCTATCTTGAAAAGATTTCTGCTTTAAAACCCTACACCCTTTCTGCTGATAAGGAGCAGCTCCTATCCCTTGCTGGAAAGGCTCTCGAAACCCCACAAAAAGCGTTTGGGGTTTTCAACAATGCCGACCTGCAGTTTGGGACGATCCAAAATGAAAAAGGGGAGGAAAGAGAGCTCACCCATGGAACCTATAGCCTTTACCTTCAGTCGAAAGACCGGACACTAAGGAAAAATGCAGCCCTCCACCTTCACCAAAAGTATGGGCAGTTTGAAAATACGGTTTCAGAGCTGATCAATGGACAAGTGCAACGCCATATTTTCCAAGCCAAAGCGCGGAACTACCCTTCAGCTCTCCATGCAGCGCTCACCCCCCACCAAATCAGCACCGATGTCTACCACAACCTGGTCGAAACGGTTCGGAAAAACCTTTCGACCTTGCATCGTTATGTATCTCTTCGAAAAAAACTCCTCGGTTACGACAAGCTCCATTTTTATGACCTCTATGTCTCTTTAATGCCCCAGTTTGAAAAGAGCTACACCTATGAAGAGGCGGTTCAGCTCACTTTGGATGCGGTTCATCCTTTAGGAGAGGAATATCATAGGATCCTGGAGAAGGGACTCGGTAAGGAGCGGTGGGTGGACCGGTATGAAAATGCCCGCAAGCGGTCGGGTGCCTACTCAAGTGGGTGCTACGATAGCGTTCCCTATATCCTTTTGAACTTCCATGGGACGTTGCGTGATGTGATGACCTTGGCTCATGAGGCAGGGCATAGCGTTCACTCCTACTGTAGCAATAAAGGGCAGCCCTACCACTATGCAAATTATCCGATTTTTGTAGCGGAAGTTGCTTCTACCTTTAATGAGGAGCTCCTCTTCCGCCACCTGATGGAAAAGGCAACAAGCCCCCAGGAACGGTGTTACCTCCTTAACCAAAAGATCGATGACGTCCGCTCCACCCTTTTCCGCCAAACCCAGTTCGCTGAGTTTGAGCTTACCCTTCACAGCTTGGCAGAAAAAGGGATCCCTCTGACCGCAACGACCCTTAAAAATAGTTACCGGAAACTCAACCAGGAGTACTACGGCCCCGATCTTTATATCGATCCTGAAATCGATGTGGAGTACCTTCGGATCCCTCACTTCTACTATAACTTCTATGTGTACCAATATGCAACGGGAATTAGCGCTGCCTATGCCCTTGTTGAAAAACTGATGAAAGAAGGGGAGTCTGCCCAAAAAGATTACCTCAAATTTCTCTCTTCAGGATCCTCCCGCTACCCCGTTGAACTGTTAGAAATTGCTGGGGTGAATATGAAAGAAAGTGGACCGGTGCAAGTGCTCATCGATCGGTTCGCAACCTTAGTTGATGAGTTTGAAAAGGAATTTTCTTCTTGCTGAAAAAATCAAAGGAAAGGTATCCCATATAATTTATGGGTGCAAATGAAAAAGAAAAAGGCTCCTTTGTCGTCTTGAATGACAAAGGGCTCCATACCCGACCCGCAACAGAGCTTGTCCGTTGTGCGCAAACCTTTAAAGCGCAGGTCTTTCTTGCCTATCGAGGGCTCAATGTGAATGCCAAGTCACTTCTTGGGATTCTCATGCTTGCGGCAACCCGCGGTGCAAAAATCGATATCGAAGCCGAAGGGGTCGATGCTAAGTCTGCCGTTGAGGCTCTGATCTCTCTTTCCCGCAATCGCTTTAATTTTAAGTTTTAGATGGCCTTATGAGTTTAGATGTGTCATAGCCTTGATTCTTGGCTATTTCTATGAGCTTTTCATACTGTTCTTCAGAAATCGCTGGGGTGCGCGCTAAAAACCAGAGGTAAGTATAAGAGGGCTCGCCAACCATTGCAACTGAGTAGTCAGGGTCGACATAGAGGATCCAGTAGTTGCCGCTAAACCACCGAAAATAGCGCGCCAGCGGCGCAAAGCTCACCTTCAGCTTTGCAGGGGAATTTTTATCGGGAAGCCAAGCAACCCCTTTTGCTGTTGATATCCCTTTTTTAGTCGGACACTGGTTGACCACGCGGATCATCTCTTCGTTAATCAGAGAATACTCAGCAGTTGCGGCTCCCGTGCATTTTTTCTGAAACCAGTTTGGAATTAGAGCAATTTCATGCCATTTTCCTAAATAACGGTCGAGATCGACATGTTCCATCGGAGTAAGAGCACATAGAGTTTGCATAACGATAAAAAATAAAAACACTTTCCTCACCCTCTTAACTTAAAATAACTTTTCTTTTTTAACAACCACAGGGAGCACAGAGAACACGGAGATCTAGTGCTCTGTCAACCCTAAAAATAGGGATATCTTGATTTATCTTTTCCGGCCTTGTTCACCTTTACAGGTAAAAAGTTTGCACATTTATCGGTGGTATATGTAAGAAAGATACGTCGGGGGCAAGCCCCCGCTGCCCCCTTGAGCTTCAATCTGGCAAGCCAAACCGATCTTCCTCGGGGGGCCGTGCAAAGCACTGTTCCACCCCTCGTTCAGATCAATTTTGCAGAGCCATCTTGAAGCCGTGGACACTTCACGACGCAGCTTTTCTTCGCCTTCGGCTCTGAAGCTGCGTAGGTTCAGTGTTTTTTTTTGTTAAGCTGAAAGTCAAACCAAAGCGAATATGGTAAGTGGCTAAAAAACTGAAAAAAGGAGACTTACTGCTTGGTAAAAGATGAGCGAGGTTTTCTAAAAAAAAACCTTTCCAGCGAACTGACATGGCTTCGGAGCCGAAGGCGAAGAAAAACCATGCGGTGAGCTGTCCGCGGCTTCAAAATGGCTCTGCAAAATCGCCCCGCACGAGGGGTGGAACAGTGCTTTGCACGGCCCCCCGAGAAGGGGCGATTTGGCTTGCCAGATTGAAGCTCAAGGGGGCAGCGGGGGGCTTGCCCCC
>NZ_JAAEJV010000041.1 GCF_015356785.1 Candidatus Neptunochlamydia vexilliferae
TCTTTCTAAGATGCATTTTAACCGATAGATGGTCTTACCCTTATCTGTTTTTTTAGGTCGACCTCTCTTCTCCATTTTGACTGTTTCTTCAGTGGCTAGGAAGATACATTTATGATACTTTAATTTTTTTCTAAAAGCTTCCAGGCCTTTTAGTGCATCTGACTTACATGAATACTCTTGTCGACAAAACTTATTCATTTCGATCTTGCATTTGTCCTCTGTTTTAGATACTTGCCTTTCTACCGTCTTAACCTCTCTGTCATAGGCTTTTTGCGAAAAAACAACCACCCATCTCTGGTTGATACCCCCATAAACGCTGCAGACTTCAGAAGCAAAGTACCCATTGTCATACGAAGACATCTCCTCTTTTGAGAGGCTTCTTATAAGGTCCCTGCTCGCTGTGATATTCTCTGGGACTCGAGTGATCCATTTTGTAAATTTCGATACTTCTTCAATGGTCTCTTTTACATAAAAAGCACTGTCAGCGACGTAATAAGAGGGGGCTTCCGCTTCTTGAATCTCTTTTTTCAAATCCTTTAGCACCTCTCGAAAATGTTTCTTATCTGAGGTATTTCCAGAAATCGTCTGAGCTAAAAGAGGGACATCTCCGTCTTGACTTGACATAAGACTAATCATAAACTGTTTAAGGTTCGGGTTATTATCTTTTGAGTACCCAAACTGAATCAATCCTATCCCTTCTTCATACTCTCCGTGAACGCTCATGGAAGTACTGTCTAGGTGTTGAAAGCGCTTGTTTACATTGAAGCGAATCGCTGCCTGAGTTGCAATTGTAGAAAAGATCTTTTCGGGGTCTGCCTCATAGATACGATCAAGTGCTCTTCCAAGGCGATCATCTGAAATTTCTTCCTCATCTATCTCACGTCCAAGTAGCCGTTTTATAGGCTTGGTGCTAAAAAACTGTGCCTCAAGGTAAAGAGGACGAGAGGTAAATCCAAGCCCATTAATGATCATTAATTTCATGCACTCACCGGCGGAAAGATGAGCACGAGGGTCGGGTGGAGTAATTTGGTTAATTGTCTCAACTAATCCTATCTCATCACACATTCCTGCTACCAATCCAAGGTGGTCCATATCTTTGCTCGAAAATTCTTCCATCATACAAGTCTCCAAAAAGCTTAAAAAATACTTGACAATGTACGACAATTCGATTATTATGTCTTTACATTTTCTAAAAAAAGTTGCCCTCTAAAAATGCTCAACTTTCTACACTAACCTGCGGAATGTGGGATCAAGCGCGTGTTCAATTGCTGAAACATAAACATGATTCAAGCTTAAGGCCAGCCGACAGGTGTAACATTTTTCTGGTTTGTGTTTTTCTTTTATCCTTCCATTCTCGATTGGTGCATGTCGGTGTATATGGAACAAATAGGTAATGGCGAGCCTCGTAATGCTCGATACCGTTCCCATCCCTAATGAGAGATTTTTCCAATTTACCCACACGGGTGAAGAGATACTGTTGATATTCATAAATACTCCTAAAGTTCTGAATCAGAGGAAGAGTCCCAATAGTCCGATGAATCTTCATCGGTACTACAAACAAAGTAGCAGTCTTTCAGTTTTTCTAAAGAGCTCGATGAATGGCTGCTTGAACTCGAGCTTGAAGATGACGAGCTAGAAGAAGAGCTACTGTTGTTGTTTGTTTTATCGCTCTTAATTGTATAGGTCTTCTGTTGTTTGCCCATAAGTCCTATAGCTTTTTCTAAGGCGGTTCCTTGTGTGTAAATTTCACTTTGAGGGGCTTTTTCAAAGACAAATTCTTGCTGCCGAATGGAGTTGTTAAATCCTTGAGTAACCTTATCAGTTGTGCCAGTTTTTTTTAAGCTATAGCCTGGATATCTTTCGGGACCGAATTTTCGCTTGCTGATCAAGCGATAACCTGTCGAGAAAGAACTAAATACAAGTTCATGTGCTCTTTGTTTAGTAGCTAAGCCGAGGTCCGCCCTTAAAGCAATATAAATGCGATCCTTTGGTAACTGAATCTCAGAAGCAGATTGAAAAAACTTTGCGACTGTTCCTTTAAAGCGTTCCTCTGAATCTTTGCCAAGGTATCCATAGGGACCATTCCAGTGAATTCTTTTAAACCGTTTTTTCTGAAATTGTTGATGGATCTTTGTACCGTCAACCCCAAGTTCAATAGTCACACCCAGGGACTTCAAGCGTTTAATATTATTAGAAACTTCTTTGGACGCAACGCATGTACGATATTCTGTAGCAGTAATAGCTTCAGGTAGTTTGAGATGGTTATAATGCTTTTCAATCAGAGCTTTGGTGTAGGAGAAGTCGCCCTCTCCTATAAGTAAACGTTTCTTACACTTTTTAGTTTTAAATTTTTCGAGGGCTTTAAGTTGTTCTTCTCTCGTTGGGATTAGGTTGGAAGATGATGTAGAAGAAGAGGAACTTGAAGTTTTTTGGTTTTTTCTAGTTGAAATGTCATCAGTGGTTTTCTTTCTTTTTGTTCCTCTATTAGGTTTAGTGAAAGAGTCTTTTCCTCTGATTTTAGGCTCAAGAATCATCATTGTTTTACGTGTCTGAACGGCAACAGAACCAGAGGGGAGTGCTGTTAAAGATTGGATAGGGTCACGGTCATCAGAAAGACCAATTTCTTTCCCTTTAGAAAATACTAGGTTTCCATCTCTTGAAATAACATGAATTCCAGCACCTTGAGTATTGGTGCCAAACATAAAAGAGCCATCTGCAAGCCGAATTTTATCATTGATTCCCCAATTTCCTGCTTGTATGTGATCTAGCCACTTTCCTTCGGAATAGATCTCTACATATACCGATGGGCTCAAAGTGAAATCGATAGCAAAAGCACCGTCGTTTAGCGCGGTTAACCGATTTTCTTTTAGGGCTTTAACAAGCTTTTCGTCTTCATAGTAAGAGGTTGAATCATCTACAACGTTCCATACACCCAACTTAGGGCTCTCGGCTTTTTTTTCCTTATCATAAAATAGAATGGCTATGGAGGTATCTGAAACAGCTTCAAAACGCCCTATCATTAGATTGTCTGGACAGGTATAAGAATGATCAAGTTCTATACATTTATCCCCTTGCCACTTTAACGTAACCAACTTCTTGTCCTTCTCAGAAACAAGAATTCCATTGACAAGTTGTGTCATATCTGAACACCTGTCTAGTTCTTGGACATCCTTGCCAGTTGTAATGTTGATGATTACTTTTTTACAAGAAGGAAAAAGTTTAATAATGCAATGCTCTTTATTAATAGGAGTGATTTCGTGAATTTTTTGCTTAATAAAAGTTGGCTTTTTCGTTCTTCTATTTCTTTTTTTGCTTTTTGGTGCCTCCCAAACTTTTTCTTTTCTTGTGCTTATTTTTCCTTCTTCATCGCCAATAAGGAGACTTCCATCCGGGAGCTCTCCTATAGCAGTCACTGGGACACTATGGGTATGGTGCTGACGAGTATTATTAGTCGAGCAATCCAATAGGAAGACTTTATTATCGACCGCGTAGCATAGAGCTCCATTGGAGCAAACGATAGGAGTAGCAACCTCTCGGGATTCTCGCTTAGGTAATCGATATTCAATATGTTTAACCCAAGTTTTATTTTCAGGAGGAATTGGTTTAAATAAGACCTTTTTATCATCATATTTAGGGAGCAGGTGAAAATTTTGAAGCACGTACTGAACCTTTCTGGCTGTGCTTAGGGGGCGGTCGATATCTGGAAGTTCAACAGGAAATACCTGGTTAACATTTCCGCCTGGCGGAGTTGCTACAACTTTCCCAGAGTCATTCTGATAAAAGGTAAAGTCTCCATCGATTATTGGGTGGAACACAGGTTTTTGAAGATCGCTGGTTGCTGACATAAATCTATCCTTAGCTTAAAAGATTGCTGCCTGCCAGTGTAAAAGGGATAGTATTTTTTTGTAAATATTTTTTGAAGCCGTGTAAGCGATCGGTTAAGAGAGCCAGGTTTTTCTCCACACGGCTCTCTATCTTTTAATCAGGTATCCCTTAGCAACAAGTACAGGTGGTTTTTTTTGGAAATCACAAGATTTTCTATCTTAGTATCTTGGTGATTTTAAAAAAGCAATTTTGCACCATTAGATCCAGAAAACTGAATTTAATGGTGCAAAAAAAGAGTGAAAAAGGCACCATTAGATCCAGAAAACCGAATCTAATGGTGCGAAAATGGGGCAGGAAAGCCACCATTAGATCTGGAAAACTGAATCTAATGGTGCAGGAGGCTCCATGTTTATAGGAAGAGAGAAAGAGCTAAAGTCGCTAAAAAGTAGGCTAGCTTGTGGTTCAGCAAGCTTCGTTGCAGTTAAGGGGCGCAGGCGTATTGGAAAAAGTCGCTTGATTGAAGAGTTCTCAAAGGACTTTTCCAAGAAGTATCTATTTACGGGAATCCCTCCAACTCCTGGCGTTACAAAAGAAATGCAAAGAGCAGAATTTGTAAAGCAAATGGCTAATCAAGGACTTCCAAAAATCCAACATGATGATTGGAGCGATCTCTTTTCTTTTTTGGGAAAAGAGGCTCAGAAGGGCTCGGTCCTTATTGCTTTAGATGAAATCTCTTGGATGGGCTCTAAAGACTCCGCATTTTTAGGTAAGCTGAAAATTGCTTGGGACCAGTTTTTTGAGAAAAATCCTAAACTGGTACTCATTGTAGCAAGCTCTATATCGAACTGGATCGATAAAAATATCTTAAACAACACCGGTTTTTTTGGAAGGATTGACCTGATTCTCAGACTCAAGGAACTCTCGATAGGGGATAGCTGTCTTTTTTGGGGGAGTCGATCGAAAGCTATTTCCCCTTACGAAAAACTCAAATTGCTCAGCATTACGGGAGGAGTTCCCAGGTACCTTAAAGCGATTAACCCAAAAGTGACAGCGGAAGAAAATATCAAGGAGCTTTGTTTTTCTGAGCAGGGGTTGCTTTTTAATGAGTTCGAACAAATTTTCCATGACCTCTTTTCGAAAAGAAGCAATCTCTACAAAGAGATTGTGGAATCGCTAGCAAGCAACCACTCCCTATCTCAAATCGAAATATGTAAAAGAATTCAAAGGGCCAATGGGAGATTAATCTCTGAGTATTTAAAAGACCTTACAGAGGCGGGTTTTATCTCTGCTGACTTTACCTGGGATATTAAAAAGTGCAAGGTAAGTAGGCTGCGCAAGTATAGGCTAAGCGATAACTATCTCCGGTTTTACCTGAAATATGTTGCTCCCTTTAGGCAGAAAATTTTAAAAGGGGACTTCGAAGAGGCTTCACTGCATCAAATCATTCAGTGGGAAGTGATTATGGGGCTCCAATTTGAAAACCTTGTCATTCATAATAGAAAAGAGCTTCTGAATAAATTGAATATTTCTCCCATAGATTGCGATTTTGATGGTCCATTCTTTCAAACAAAAACAGCTGAGAGGAAGGGGTGCCAAATCGACTATCTCATTCAAGCAAAGAGTGTGTTGTATGTCTGCGAAATAAAATTTTCTAAACATCCAATTGGAACGCAAGTTATTGAGGAGATGGAAAAAAAGATCGAAGCCCTTGCGATCCCACGGCATGTCTCCTACCGTCCGATCCTCGTCCATGTCAATGGTGTATCTAATGAAGTGATCTTGAAAGATTACTTTGATCAAATCGTTGATTGGTCAGAGTTATTAACCTGAATTTCGGGTTTATTTTGCTCAGCTCCAGAGGGAGTTTTGCTTAAATTTTCTTCTTTTGGATCGAAGGTAAGGGTCTAAATGGCCCTTTCCGAGATCACAAAGGAGAAAAGAAAGCTAAAATCCCCTGAGGTTGAGTGAAATAAACCCGAAATTCAGGTTATTAAACTAGGTTTTGCTCTCGAAATTTATTGCTAGGTCTTCAGGGATCTTTTCAGAAACTTGCGTTTTTTTTCGGAAAGCGCGCGAAAGATGGGGGAATGGGCTTTTTTAACAGCCCCAAAAGAGGTTAGCTATAAGCAAGAGTCAGAGCGCGGGCTTGGTCAGCGATATAGGGGTCGGAGCTTCGCTCAAGCTGGGCAGCTTGGGCGAGCGCCTGTCTCTTGTAGCCGAGAAGAAAAAGGGCTTTGGTCCGATTGAGAAGGGTAGGCTCGTGGTCCGGGTCAAAGCTCAACGCTTTTTCGAGATAGTTTAAGGCTGAAAGATTGTTGCCCACTTGAAGGTAAAGTCCACCGAGGGTTTGAAAGTCGTAAGGATCTTCTTCGGGGAGGACGGCAAGAACTTCGAAAAACTTTAAGGCGTGTTCGTACTGCCCCTGCTTAAGGAAAGAGTAGCCAGCAAAGCGAATGTCTTCAATCTGCTCTTTGCTCCAGCCGAGGAGCTCTATCCAATTTGTTTTCATGAGCCTATCCGTAAGGTATATTGTTTTTAATTTTCCAAAATTTTCTAGCAGATTTTTGGTGCTCTATTTGAGCACATTGTCCAAAAGACAAGGGTGAAAAATAGAGCATCAAAAAGATGCAGAAAAGAGGGAAAGGAAAAATGATAGACTTTGCGGATAGGCTCACCCTTTAGAATATTGGTTGCGGCGGCCGTTGATTTCTCCAAGGAGGGTATCGGCCATCTGGAGATAGTCAAGAAGGGCAAGGAGGGTCTTAGACTCCCGCACCTCTTCCTCTTCTTCTCGTTCATCTTCCCAGGCATACTCAGAGCCCTTTCCCGTTTTTCGCCTCTCAGCGCGCTGCTTTTTAGCTGCCTCTACTTTGTCTTGGATCTTTTGCGCCTGAGCGGTGAGAAATTCTTCGGTTCCCAAAGAGGGAATCGTCTGAAAGGTAAAAAGGCGCATCTTTTGGAGGTTATACCCTTTGGGAGCAAGAAGGAAGGCCCAAGGGGCAAGGCGCTGGTTTGTCTGAAAAAGGCTGTCAAACTCACTTTCAAAAAAGGGAGCTGCCACATCGACCGAAGTGCTGAGTGAAATAAAGGGGGACTCTTTCGTGAAAGTTTTGTCGAGATAGGCTTGGTCCTGGGCCCAACGGACCGATGTCTCAACCCCTAAATTATCAATGGTTCTTGGTTCTGGCATATGATTTTTTTCCTGTGTTTCTCCTATTTATACCTTTCTAGAGAATAAAACCCAAGAACCGACAAGTAGTGAACAATTTTTCCACAGATTTCCACTTTACTTTTCCTGTTTGTTGTTAGTGGGTTATGAAGTTTTCAGGAGGTTTTAGGTATCTTTTATCGACAAAATGATCGCGAATTTGATAGGATGTGGAAATAAGTGGAAAAACTGAGACAGCTGTTTACATGAGTCACTTCTTTTTTAATGGATCTACCCACTCAAAACTGGACGACAAGAACCGTTTTGTCTTGCCGCAGCAGATGCGCTATGGCCTGGTGGAAAATGGGAATTTGGAGTTCACAATTGCCCTCGGTCTCGGGGGAGCGCTCGCAATTTATAGACGCAGTGACATCGATAAAATTATCAAAAAATTTCAAGCAAAACAGCACGTTGCCAAGTATCAAAAGTTTTTTACGCTTTTCTTTTCCACTCTCCACCACGCAACGTGTGACAAGTTGGGGCGTGTTGTCCTCCCCCCTGTCCTTAAAAAAGCGGCAGGGATTGACTCGGAAATCGTCATTGCAGGGGTTCTCAACAAGATTGAGATTTGGCCGAAAGAGAAATATGAGCGCGAGTTGGAGTCTTTCCTCGGAGGTGAGGATGGAGATTTAGCCCAAATGACCGAAGAGGCTTTCGCCCTTCTCGATGAAGGGGGCGATGAGGAGCTCTTAACGTCTCTTATTCCTGAAAAGGAGGAAGTGTGATGAAGCATATCCCGGTCATGCTTGAGGAGAGCTTAGCGATCTTTAAGGATCGAAAGCTCAAGACCTTTTTCGATGGGACGTTAGGCGCAGGAGGTTTTTCCAAGGCTCTTTTAGAGGCCCACCCGGAGATCGAAACCTACTATGGGTGTGATCAGGATGAACGGGCGTTAGGGATTGCGCAGGAAAATTTGAAGGATTTTGAAGGGAAGGTGGAGTTTATTCACGCAAACTTTAGCGCTGTCAAAGAGGCGCTGGAGGAGCGGGAAGTGACTGAGGTAGATGGTTTTTTTTTGACTTGGGAGTGTCATCAATGCAGCTAGATGAGGGTGAAAGAGGATTTAGTTTTATGAAGGAAGGGCCGCTCGATATGCGGATGGATCCTTCAACGGGGATCACTGCAAAGGAAATTGTGAATCGGTGGTCGGAAAAAGATTTAGGAAAACTCTTCCAAGAATATGGAGAGGAGCGGCGTTGGCGACAAGCTGCGCGGGCTATCGTGGAAGCGCGCCGAAAAAAAACGATCGAAACAACCACAGAGCTTGCCGATATCTTAGCAAAGGGCATTGGACGCTCGAAGAAAAAACTCCACCCTGCCACGCTCGTTTTTCAAGCGCTTCGGATCTCTGTCAATCGAGAACTAGAGTCGATCGAGGAAGGGGTCAGCCATGCCTTAGAAATGCTTGCACCGGGCGGACGGATTGGAGTCCTTGCGTTTCACCGTTTAGAGGATCGGATTGTGAAAAATCTTTTCCGAACCGCTGCAAAACCGCTAAAAAAACATCTGGAGCCCATGCTAAAACTTCTAACGAAAAAACCACTTGTCCCCAGCTTGCATGAAAGTCGTATCAACAGGCGGGCACGGAGTGCAAAACTAAGAGCTGCTGAAAGGATGTGAATCAAGGGCTACTTGTTCGACTTCTCATTTGTATTTTCGTCTTAGGGATCGCCCTTTATACCTACATTGATAAACAAAATGATCTGACCTCTTTGAAGATGGCTATCCCACAGCTTGTGGATAGTGTCCGAAGCTTAAAAGAAGAAAATGCCGACCTTAGCTTAGAGATCGAGCAGCTGGAAAACCCCAGCCACCTGATCGAGCTTCTTCGTCAGAAAGAATTTTCCCACTTGCGCTACCCTTGTGCTCATGAGGTGATTGTTTGTGAAAAAAAATAATCGTCGCCTCCTTGGAATTTCATTTTTTACCCTCACCCTTTTTTGCTTCATTATCATCCAGTTTTATAAGTTGCAAATTGTCGAGGGGAAAAAGTGGTCAAAACAGGCAAAAGCGCAACACCAGTTTTCTGTCGTAGAGCCTTACCGGCGGGGCCGTTTTTTTGCCAATAACGTCCTTAAGGAAAAACATCCCAAGCAAGAGGATCCGATTGTTTTTGATGTGAAGCGGTACCATCTCTATGCCGATCCCATTGCAATTCCTCAAGAGGCGCGCGAAGAGATTATAGAAAAAGTCTCTGAACTTCTTGCCATTCAAGACAAAAAGTGGGTGGGAGAGCAGCTGGAGAAAAAATCGCGGAGTCGCCGCCTAAAAATGTGGCTAAGCGAGGTCGATAAAAAACTCTTAAATACCTGGTGGCGCCCCTTTGCTCGGTGGAAAAAAATTCCTTCCAATGCCCTTTATTTTCAAGAAGATTATAAGCGCGCTTACCCTTATGGAAAACTTTTGGGCCCGGTCCTTCATACGGTCCGCGATGACCGCGATCCAAAGACCCGACAGGCGATTCCGACAGGCGGGCTTGAGCTGAAATTTGACGCAGAGCTGCGAGGTAAGAAGGGGAAAAGGCTCCGTCTCCGCTCTCCAAGACATACGTTAGAAGAGGGGCTTTTGGTCGACCCTTCCGAAGATGGTGCCGATGTCTACCTCACTATCGATCGATACATTCAAGCAATTGCTGAAGAGGAAATTGAGCGGGCTGTCAAAGAGGCGGGAGCCAAAAGTGGGTGGGCCGTGATGATGAACCCTCATACAGGAGAGATCTATGCTCTTGCTCAATACCCTTTTTTTGATCCCTCTAACTACCGGACCTACTATAACGATCCAGAGAAAACAAAGGCGACAAAGATTGGAGCGATCACCGATTGTTTTGAGCCAGGATCGACGATGAAACCGATCTCTGTTGCGATTGGAATGCTTGCAAATAAGGAACTGGAAAGGCAAGGCAAGGAGACGATTTTTGATCCGGTCGCGGTGATCCCCACCCATGATGGGATGTTTCCAGGAAGGAAACAGCCAATCCGCGATACCCGAAGGCATGAGTATCTCAATATGTATTTGGCGATCCAAAAATCGTCAAATATCTATGTGGCAAAATTGATTCAGCGGGTGATCGCCACCTTAGGGGATCAGTGGTATCGAGACCAGCTTGCAGGGGTCTTTGGTTTTGGAAAAGCAACGGGGATCGAGCTCCCTTCCGAAACAGCAGGCCTTTTGCCCTCTTTAGACAAACATTATGGAAATGGACGTCCCCAATGGTCGATTCCTACCCCTTATTCTCTTTCCTTTGGGTACAATTTGCTTGTAACAAGTATGCAGCTCTTAAGAGCTTATGCCCTCCTTTGCAATGGAGGATATGAAGTTCAGCCCACCCTTGTTAAAAAAATTGTGAAGGGGGGGGAGGTGATCTTTGACCATTCAAACGAGGAGTGCAAGCAAGTTTTTGATCCAGAAATTAGCCGAGAAATCATTTATGCGTTAAAATCGGTTACAAAGTTAGGAGGAGGAGGCTTCCGGGCAGACATTCCCGGCTATACCCAAGCAGGAAAAACTGGAACAACAGAAAAAATTGTGCATGGAACCTACTCTAAAAAGCACCACTACTCAAGCTTCATCGGTTTTACTCCCGCATTTGAACCAAAGTTTCTCCTTTATGTGGCAATCGATGAGCCCGAATACCGTTACTTGCCAGGGATTGGAGCGACCTACTTTGGAGGACGGTGCGCTGCCCCTGTTTTTAGACAAATCATGCAAAAGACCTATCGCTATTTGGGAATTCCTCCCGATGACCCCGACAATACCGATTGGGCAGAAGAAATAGAAATTTTAGAGTCACTGTATAGGAAGTATAATTGATGAAGCTCAAAAAGCTCTTAAAAGATTTAGATGTGGAAGTCAAGGGGAGCCGGGAGGTCGAGGTAACGGGGATCTCTGCCCACTCCCAATTTGTCGTGCCAGGAAATCTCTTCATTGCCCGGAAGGGAAAGTCTTATGATGGAACCGAATTTATTCCAAAAGCGGTGGAGACAGGAGCGGTTGCCATTCTTACCGACTTTTATAACCCTTTCCTCCAAGGGGTTGTTCAAATTATTACTCCAAAAATTGCCCTTTTAGAAGCGCTTTTAGCCAAGCGTTACTACGAAACCGAAAAAACCCCTCTCTTCTTAGTGGGGATTACGGGGACCAATGGGAAGACAACGACTGCTTATCTTGTGCACCACCTCCTTGCTCACTGCGGCTTGATGGGGACGATCGAAACGGTGATGGGGAAGCAGCGGTTTCCTTCAAAGCTCACCACTGCCGATGTGGTGACCAACCATAAACTCCTCCGGGAGATGGGAGATCAAGGGCTCAAAGCAGTGGTGATGGAGGTGACCTCCCACGCTTTGGATCAAAACCGCGTTGAAGGGATGCATTTTGATATTGGGGTTTTTACTAATCTTTCCCAAGACCATCTCGACTACCACGGAACGATGGAGGCTTACCTCAAGGCAAAGCTTAAGCTCTTTAAGCAGTGCAAAGAGACGATCTATAACAAGGATGATGCTGCAGCCGATAAGTTTTCAGAAGGGATGACCTTTGCGATCGAGCAAGAAGCCAACCTTGTCGCCAAAAATATCCATTTTTCGCTCGAAGGAACCACCTTTGACCTCCATTACAAAGGAAAGATCACGCCATTTCAGTCGCAGCTTATGGGACGTTACAATGTGTATAACTGTTTAGCAGCCCTTGCTGTCGCTTTGAAAAAAGGAGAGCGGATGGGAGTGCTCCAAAAGAAGCTTGCGACGTTCGGAGGAGTTCCTGGAAGACTTGAAAGGATTGCAAACGCTAAGGGAATCTATCTTTTTGTCGACTTTGCCCATACCCCCGAAGCCCTTTCTAAAGTTTTAGAGACCCTTCACTCCATTAAGAAGGGGAGAATCATCACCATCTTTGGATGTGGGGGAGAAAGAGACCAAGATAAACGGCCTAAAATGGCACGCGCTGCTGAAGAGTATTCGGACCAGGTCATCATCACCTCTGACAATCCCCGCAGTGAAGATCCTCTCACGATCTGTCAGGAGGTGGCAAAAGGGCTGATCCAAGAGCCATTGATCGAAGTGGATCGAAGAGCAGCCATTGAGAGAGGGATTTTCATGGCAAAAGAAGGTGATATTCTTCTGATTGCGGGGAGAGGACACGAACCTTTTCAGAAAATCGAGGGGCGACAAATCCCTTTTGATGATCGAGAGGTAGCGCGAGAATTCATAAACCGCTAGAATAAGCGCCATGTTTAAAATTATTCTGTGCATGGTCCTACCTGTAATGCTTTATGCTGCAGCCCCTCCAAAACAGCTCATTGTGATTGACCCAGGCCATGGAGGATTTGACATTGGGGCGCAGGTCCAAACGCTCAAAGAAAAAGCCCTCGCGCTCAAAACCGCTACCTTGGTGAAAGAGTATCTCCATAAAAAAGGGTACCGGGTGATTTTGACCCGGAGTCGCGATGTTTTTATTTCCTTGAAGAAGCGGACCACCATTGCCAATGACACCAAGAGCAAACTCTTTGTTAGCATCCACTTTAATTCGTTTCGGGGACAAAAACCCCATGGGATTGAGATTTACTACTATAATAAAGGGTCAAAGTGGCGCCAAAATGCGTCGAAAAAGCTTGCCCAACTCGTTTTAAATGGGATGATTACTGCAACGGGGGCCCATAGTCGTGGGGTGAAGCAGGGAAATTTTCATGTCATTCGAGAGACGCAGATGCCTGCGATTTTGATCGAAGGGGGCTTTATGACCAATCCAGGGGAGCATGCCAAGCTTAGAAGTCAGGCCTATCTCGATAAAATGGCCCTTTCGATCGCTAATGGGATTGACAAATACTTAAAATCATAATCTAATGAAACTTTGTCCTCGGCGTGATTCGAACACGCGGCCTATTGCTTAGGAGGCAATTGCTCTATCCAACTGAGCTACGAGGACGAGAAGATAAGTGTAACGAAAAATCGAATTGGAGGCAACTCATGTCAGGAGATGGAGATATTGGACTCATTGGCTTAGCGGTCATGGGGCAAAATCTTGTTCTAAATATGAATGATCACGGCTATAAAGTCGCTGTGTTCAACCGGACAACCTCCAAGGTTGATGACTTTTTAGCAGGTCCTGCCAAAGGGACTCAAGTGGTCGGGACCCACTCTCTTAAAGAGTTTGTTGGAGCCCTTAAGCGCCCCCGGAAGGTGATGATGATGATCCGCGCTGGTTCCTCGGTCGATGATATGATCGATGAATTGGTTCCTCTCTTAGAAAAGGGAGATATCATTATCGATGGGGGGAATAGCCACTACCCTGACAGCGAGCGTCGCTTTGAAACCCTGAAAGAAAAAGGGATCCTCTTTATGGGAACAGGAATCTCAGGAGGAGAAGAAGGCGCGCGCCATGGTCCCTCAATTATGCCAGGGGGAAATCCCGATGCGTGGCCTGAAGTCAAACCGATTTTTCAAGCGATCGCCGCCAAGTCAGAAGATGGAGAGCCTTGTTGCGACTGGGTCGGCGAAGGGGGAGCGGGTCACTATGTCAAGATGGTCCATAATGGGATCGAGTATGGAGACATGCAAATTATCTGCGAGGCCTACCAGCTCCTTTCGGGAAAACTGGGCCTTCAAGCCGACGAGCTTTCCAAAATCTTTGCCAAGTGGGATGAAGGGGAGCTCAATAGTTACCTCATAGAGATTACGAGCCAGATCTTTGCCTTTAAAGATGAAGATGGGAGCCCCCTCTTTGAAAAAGTGCTCGATGTGGCAGGGCAAAAAGGGACCGGAAAGTGGACGGGCATCAGCGCTCTTGATATCGGGATGCCGCTGACCCTCATCGGAGAAGCGGTTTTTGCCCGCTGCCTTTCAGCTCTTAAGAATCAACGGGTAGAGATGAGCAAACACTTTAAAGGGCCTGATAAAGCCTTTACAGGTGACAAAGAAAAAATGATCGAAGATATCCGGCAAGCACTCTATGCCTCCAAAATCATCAGTTATGTTCAAGGGTTTATGTTGATGCGGGCTGCTGCGGGAGAGATGAAGTGGAATCTCAACTATGGATCTATAGCCCTCATGTGGCGAGGGGGTTGCATTATCCGAAGTCGCTTTCTTGGAGAGATTAAGAAAGCCTTCGACAAGAATAAAGACTTAGAGAGCCTCCTTCTCGACGACTTTTTCAAGCAAGAAGTCCTCAAAGCCGAGAAAGGGTGGCGCCGGGTTGTTTCCCATGCCGCAGAGTTTGGCGTTCCCGCCCCCTGCTTTAGCACCTCCCTCTCCTTCTTTGATGGGTACCGCTCGAGCCGTTTGCCAGCCAATCTCCTCCAATCGCAGCGAGACTTCTTCGGCGCCCACACCTATGAGCGGGTCGATAAGCCCCGTGGCCAGTTCTTCCATACCAACTGGACCGGCACCGGAGGAGATATCAGCTCTTCTACTTATAATGTCTGATTGTTATAACCAGACATTAACGCTTAACTAGCGCGCTTATTCTGGTAGCAGATCTCATTGTAGTTGAGAGTGAATGCGGGCTGAAGCGTTTCTAAAGTGCGGCATATCCAGTTAAAGTCTTTGTGATCCTGCGATTTAGAGTATTTTTTGACCCCTTTTTCGATCTCATCATAGGTCTTATGCAGCCGCTTAGCCAGCTTCTTATCTTCTCCCCGAAGAGACATCTTATCCACCTCATCGAGCTCCATTTTCATCTGCTGAAGCTGCGTGTTGAGCATGTTTATAGCCTTTTCATAATTAATGTCTTGGTCCATAACTTCCCCCATATATAACGGTCCCTACCTATATTGTAGAATGGACGTGAATTATTCTGCTACCCAAATAGACATTCCAGCTGCCTTTTTTGGCTAAGAGAAAGGAACTCATGGGCTGTCATCCCAATCCCCTGATCCTTTAGGGGTTCATAAGAAAGGATCATCCCTTTTTGACACTTTAGTTCTTTCTTTGCAACTTCAAGTGCGCGGAGTTCTCGCTCTTTTGTTTGAGGGTCTTTGATTTCCCAGGCGACTTGAAGGAGGGCAATATCGCTTCCCCTTTTAACAACAAAGTCGATCTCATAGTTTTCTTTCGTTGTATAATAATAGACCTCAAGCCCCAGCCGTTTAAGTTCGAGAAAAATCAGATTTTCTAGGAGCTTTCCCCGATTTGCAGAAAACTTGAACCCCATTGCATTTGCTTGCCCTGTATCAATGGCATAGACCTTTTTCGGATTGCGGATCTGTTTTTTAAGCGAGTAGGAAAAGAGATCGACTTCATAGATTAGGTGAGCATCTTCAAGAGCTTGGATGTACTCCTTGATACTTTTATCGGTGAGGCCAAAAAGCTTGCTTAGCCCTACATAGGAAAAGGGTTTGCTAATGTGGGTGACGAGATAGACGTAGAGCTGCTCCAGGTCGGCTGGTTTACGGGCAGCAAGTCTTGGAGCCACATCTTGTAAAAGGACCATTCGAGCATGGGCCCTTAAAATATCATAGGCCGTTTCATTTTTCGAATTTAAGACAACAATTGGAAACCCTCCATATTCGAGAAGCTCATCGAGAAGATGGGCAATCTTAGGACGATTTTTTGATACCTCGAAAGGCTTTTCAAAATCGATTCCACTAAAAGAGGCTAGTTCTCTTAGAGAAAAAGGGAAAACCTCAAGAGGAAGGCTCCGTCCTGAAAGGAGGGTGACCATATCAGAAGAAAGCATGGCTGCGTTGGAGCCGGTGATTACAAAACGCGCTTTTTTCGTTTCGTGGTGCGCCTTAACAAAAACAGGCCACTGCTCAAAGAACTGCACCTCGTCAAGGAAGACATACACCTCACCTTTGGGTTGCATCAGCTTAAGATATTCTTCATAAATCTTTTGGAGAGTTTCCCCATCCTCGCGATAAGGACTTAAATAGGGATGCTCGAGATTGAAAAACAAGATGTTTTCAGAAGGAATCTCTTGATTTTCAATCAGGTCATCGATCAGCTGCTTTAAAAGAGTGCTCTTTCCTGCGCGACGAACCCCCATAATGGCCACGATTTGCCCTGTCCCAAGGTATTCGACGAGCTTGGAAAAGCAGGTTCGTGTTGCCCCAGAGGGATACTTCTCCTTTTCCCAGTGAGGGTTCTGGTCTATAAGAATTTCTTCAAACATTTCGTGTGTACCCCTGGATGACTACCTACTGTTAATGGGACTGTTGAAAAAGTCCATTTTCCCATCTTTCGCGCGCTTTCCGGAAAAAATCAAAAGTTTGCAAATCTCCTATAATTAGGCATATATCGATTTGCAAACTTTCGATTTTCTATCGAAAATCATCGCAAAATCTGGGGAAAGCGACTTTCTCAACAGTCCCTGAATTGCCTAGATTTTTCTTTTTCCCCATTCTTGGATGACCAAAAATCCCCCCTACTTTCATCCAAGTATGTGGAATTTTTGGTCACCAAAGACTGGGGAAAAATCGAAAACCCCTTCAATTAATATTAGATAATAACCAGGGGTTATACTCCGAGAAAAATGCACTTTTCTCGGAGTATATTACGAGACATGAGATTTGTCAACCACCGTATCAGAGAGCTTGGGCTAGTAGAAAATTCCCTTGCTTTTCAAAAAACCATTAACCATACTCAACATTTTTCAACTCTTGGGGCCCATATGAAGATTTTTCGTTTTCTGCTCACTCTCTGTATCCCAGCAATCTTTTTGAATAGTCCGGTTGAGGCATGCTCCCCTCTTAGGTTGTGGGAGGAAAAAGAATCCATTTGGGATTTTCTATCTTACGAAAATCTTTCTTACGATAGCGTCTTGGCTTTGATCGATACCATTGAAAATGGAAAAGGTTCTGAGATATGGGAGATCAATGAGGTCATCAGCTTTATTACATTCCTAGCTCGGAATGGAATAGTAGAGGGGGATATAGCTGCAAAAGAGGAGCTAGAGCAAGATATTGCAGATCTTTTGGAGGATGAATCGTTTACTTATTGGGAGGGGGAACAGTGGAGTGTTAAACCAGCAGTTTATTCTGGAGAAAAACCCCACCTAATGACTTGCGGATGGCTATCTAAAAAATGGAAAAAGACGAAAAGGTTTGTTAAAAAGCATAAAAAAGCCATCATCGTTGCAGCTGTCGTTGTGGTGGTAGCAACCGTGGTCATTGTCGCTACAGGGGGATCAGGTACTGGACCTGCTGTAGCAGGAGCAGCAGGTGCTATTGGAGCTGCTAATGGATTTGAACGTCCTCGAGTGAATAAGCCCGGAGAAGTGGGTTATGAAGCTAAAAAAGAGCCGATAGCTAAGAATCCACCTGTTGAAGAAACCGTTAAAAAGCATATTTTTGCGGTTAAAGAAACCCTGACCGATGAGCTTCCCAATGCAGCAATGAATATCCCCCTTACAGAAGAAGGAACCTTTTGGAAAGAGGCTGTTGATAGGAAAAAGAATACAGTCTCTTGGATCGCCCATGATGCAATAAAAGAAACCGGAAAATTAATAGGAGCTCCAGAGGAGACTACTTATAATTATCATGAAAAGATCGATGGAATACTGGGAACAGATTTTTCCTCGCAGTTCAGCCCCGAAGTCTTAGCAAAGCAGCCCGATATCATTAGAGGAGAGGTTCCTATCCCTATTGGGGGCATTGTTGGGGCCTCTGGAAGAGTAGCAGCGGCAGCAAGAGCAGCAGGGATTATTGGAGGAGCAGCTGCTATAGGAAATGCATTGACACAGCCAACACATGTGATGTCGCCTACTCAAGATATTTCAATAGAGATGCTAGCTGAAGCAGGTAAAGTGCGCGATAGGGGTGGGTTAACAAAAGCAGGGAGAGCTTTGCAGAAACATGGAGCAAGACCCGATACTGTTTTTCCAAACCCAAGCGGAAGTGTTTCTGAAACAAATGCTCATGGACAAGAAGTTCTTGAAAGCATTTTAAACCATCCTGATAAAAAGGTTGTTTCCAACAATTTAGCAAGGCATGGAAATGTTATTGAAGTACATGCTCCAGGAATAGGCGGTGTGCGGTATAATGAAGGCAGGACACCTGCAAAGTCTAAGTCATATCCCTGCCAACCTGGTAAGTGTACGGAGAGGATTAACTAAGTAACCTATTGCCTGCATAGGCAAGCTTTTC
>NZ_JAAEJV010000042.1 GCF_015356785.1 Candidatus Neptunochlamydia vexilliferae
GGGGGCAAGCCCCCCGCTGCCCCCTTGAGCTTCAATCTGGCAAGCCAAATCGCCCCTTCTCGGGGGGCCGTGCAAAGCACTGTTCCACCCCTCGTGCGGGGCGATTTTGCAGAGCCATTTTGAAGCCGCGGACAGCTCACCGCATGGTTTTTCTTCGCCTTCGGCTCCGAAGCCATGTCAGTTCGCTGGAAAGGTTTTTTTTTAGAAAACCTCGCTCATCTTTTACCAAGCAGTAAGTCTCCTTTTTTCAGTTTTTTAGCCACTTACCATATTCGCTTTGGTTTGACTTTCAGCTTAACAAAAAAAAACACTGAACCTACGCAGCTTCAGAGCCGAAGGCGAAGAAAAGCTGCGTCGTGAAGTGTCCACGGCTTCAAGATGGCTCTGCAAAATTGATCTGAACGAGGGGTGGAACAGTGCTTTGCACGGCCCCCCGAGGAAGATCGGTTTGGCTTGCCAGATTGAAGCTCAAGGGGGCAGCGGGGGGCTTGCCCCCGACGTATCTTTCTTACATATACCACCGATAAATGTGCGAACTTTTTACCTGTAAAGGTGAACAAGGCCATGTTATGGTTGCAGAAATGTATAAGTTATTTTTGCCCAGCTCCTTAATTCCTACTTTGAAGAATTATTCTCAGTCAAGTCATTCACCTCTTGGAATAGGGGGCGAATAAGTTTATCGTTGGTTACGGTAAAGGGCCTTGCTTCGGAAGGTTTTTTTGAGGGAGAGAATAAAACACCCTTATTGTTTATGAAGCTTTGAACAACCTGTAGAATTCTTGTCATGACTTCAACGAGTTTTTGGTCAGAAGGGTTGTTTTCGAGAAATTCAGTGATATTGAAGATAATACGGTTTCTTTTTTCACTGTCAAAGTGCAAAAGACAATTTCTAACATCTTCTAGAAGGGGTCTATAGGGATTGGTTTTTGAAACATCAGATGAACTCATGGTCTGCTTTTTTAATTGGTTGTATGAATCAATGCTGTTCAATAGGTGAACAATTTGGTTTCCAATTGTGGAACTGCTCATTTTTCCTCACTTTATACTAGTTGTTTGAATTTCTTGTAAATGATTTATTGCCTCTTCCATGAAATTTAATAGAAGGGTTGCTTGTGGTGACCAATCGCTTTTTTCTTTTTTTACCGCTTCAAGTTCGTCCATAAACTTGGTTTTTTTCATTTTAAGCTGAGCCTTTGTAAGCCCTTTTTCTAAGCTATTTATAAGTTTATCAGGCTGTGATATCTGTTGGGTAAATTCCGATGCTATATCTTTATAAATCAGCTTTGCAATTTTTTGGATCCCTTCCTTAGGAGCAGAGGTAAAGTACTTAAGGTCTGCAAGTCTATTTTTTCTTTTTTGCTCACCACTTAACACTATTTGATTCTGAACTGGTGATTGATCCTGAGAGCTCTCGTTGGAGCTGTCTTGAGAGTTGTTAAATAGATTGCTAGCACCTATGCTTGAAGAGCTGGAGGAACGACTTCGTTTTTCTTTGACATCAAAAAAAGAAGAAAAATGTGGAGCATTATCAATTAAATGGACTGTTTTTAAGGCTTTGTCATTATTCCATTCAATTAAAATATTTCCGCTGTTTACTCGGGAAATAGCTTGTTTAGTGCTATGGATATTTTCCGGAATAAAACGGTCACAGTTGCCAATTAATAAGTCGTAGCCAGCGATCTCCCCAAGATTTTCAAAGAGTGTGAGCCAGGCTTTTGACGATAAAGAGAAAATATTGTTTGTTTCGCAAGCCTTTTTTAAGTTTTGTCCAACCTTATACTCTATTAAAATAGGATGATAGTCCTTCGGGATGTTTGTGCTTGGCCGTTGAGAAAAAAACTGTTGCAATTTTTTTAGGGTTTCTTCTGAAACAAACTCTACCTGGGGGACAGAGAGGTGAGTAAAAGTACGCTTATAAAATTTAGAGCAGAGGACTTCACACTCCGCTTGATAAATGGGTTGCCATTTAATAACCCATGGGATTGTTCTGCTTAAGGGTAGGAAAGTCTGGCCACTTCCGCCCGAAGCTGATTTTTGAAAAGGAAATTTAGTTCCTTCCAAAAACTGTAGGCTTTTTATATCGGTTGGTTTTGTTAATAAATCCGTTGATGTTGAAGAAGAAATAATTACCTCATTTCCTTCAATTTTAACAGTTTATTAATTAAATGTAAATTAAAATAACTTTTTATTTGTAAATAATTCTTTTGTAAGCTATGCTTTTGTTTATGAAGCCAATCACCAGCCTACAGAACCCCCGTGTCAAGCAGGCGGTCAAGCTCCGGCAGAAGCGGGAGCGAGATAGGACAAGTACTTTTTTGATCGAAGGGTATCGGGAGCTTTCTCGTGCCATTCAAGCAAAGGTCCCTATCGAGATCGTGTTCTATTCGCCCGACCACTTCCTCGGCACCAACGAAACCACCCTGCTACAAAACGTGGATGCCTTAGAGGTGAGCAAAGAGGTCTTTGAAAAGATGTCCTACCGCGATCGTCCCGACGGTCTCCTTGCCATTGCCCAGCAAGTTCCAAAGACCCTTGCTGATCTCAACCTTCCCGAAGAGCGCCCCCCCTTCCTCCTCATCGCTGAAGCGATCGAAAAGCCTGGAAATCTCGGAACGATCCTCCGCTCCTCCGATGCCGCTGGCGTTGATGCCCTCCTTGTCTGTGATCGGTGTACCGACATCTATAACCCCAATGTTGTTCGGGCCAGTGTCGGCACTCTCTTTACAGTTCCCGTTCTTGAAGTCTCAAGCGATGAGACGATCGCTTGGCTTGAAAGACAAAACATTCCGATCGTTGCCACCTCTCCCGATGCGCAGGAGCGCTACACAACGGCAAACCTAGCGGGCCCCGTTGCGATTGCCATGGGAACCGAGCAGCTTGGCCTTTCTAAAAAATGGATGGATGCAGCATCTCTACAGGTGAGCATCCCGATGTGCGGCGTTGCCGACTCCCTCAATGTTGCCTCTGCAACCACCCTTTTGCTCTATGAAGTCCTTAGACAAAGATCTTAAGATCCTTTTCGTCGATAACCATCTCTTAGCGGTTTGTAAACCGAAGGGGATGCTTACCCAACCCAATCAAACCGGCGCTCCCAACCTCGAAGATCTTGCCAAAGCTTGGGTGAAAAAGGAGTACCATAAAAAAGGGAACGTCTTCCTCCATCCCATTCACCGTCTTGACAAGCCGGTGAGTGGCATCGTCCTCTTTGCCCGCACCAGTAAAGCCCTGTCCCGCCTCAATGCTCAGATGCGGGAGCGGGCCTTCATCAAAACATATCTTGCAGAGGTGGAAGGGCACCTTCCCGAAAAGTCAGGGGAGCTCCGTCACCACCTCGTCCATGGTTCCCACCATGCCCGAGTAGACCCTACCGGCAAGCTGGCCCACCTTTCGTTTACGGTTGTAGAAGAGCGCCCTAAAACAACGGTTGCCTCGGTCACGCTTCACACCGGTCGCTACCACCAGATCCGCGCCCAGTTTGCCCACATCGGCCACCCCATCCTTGGCGACGCCAAGTATGGGGCTACGCAAAGTTCTCCCCATATTGCCCTTCATCACTCCGAGCTGACCTTTAATCACCCCATCTCCAAAGAAAAGGTGACACTGAGTTTTCCCTTGCCCTGAAAATTCTTACAAATTGTAAAATCCTCGAAAGATTTTAACACATAAGCATGGGGGTTATTATGTCTAAAGACGCAACTGTAGACGCTTCAAAAATGAATTTATATTATTTTTCTGGCTTAGGATATAATACCCAAGCAGAAAGCGATTTAAAAGCACTCAAGAAAGACCAAGCAGCATTGCAAGAACTTCTATCGAAAATTTCTGGTGATGTCTCGACAGAAGAAAAAGTAGCTCAGATCGCAAAAATGATTGTGATTGTGCTCTGGTTACAAGAGGCAAGCAAATATAAATCTGAAAGCGGCCCTGTTGCTCTTGACGACTTACAAGGACGCATTAATGAGCTTTTTGAATCGCGTAACGAGTATTGGAAGAGTAATCAAGCTATTCACGAATGGGGAAATAAGTAGATCCTCAAAGGAGGCAAAAAGTCGCGGGAAGAAAAGATCGAAATTCTTAAAAGCTTTCTTGATGATTATATGAAATCTTACCATGCTGCTGGAGGGGAAGAACCTTGGCTGACTGAAAAGATCCAACGACTCCCCCAATCAAGTCAGAACTCCAGTGCAGAAAGCTCTTCTAGTGGTGGCATGGAGGTAGTGCCTACTGAAAAAGAACGGCAACTTCAAGCGCGGATTACAATGCTGCAAAGTCAAGCGCAACGGATCGATTATGCAGCATGGAACTTCTTTATGAGTCTTGTTCGTATGCTCTTTGTGCATGTGCCAAATTACGCTTTAGACTCACTTGCTGAAGTGGGCCGCGCTGTAACTTGGCGCTAACCTTTGTTTTAGAGCGCGCGCGACTAGCGCGCTCTAAATTTCAACTTTGCTAGATTTTTTTTTCTTTACTTGGTATATTAGCGAAAATTAATAACGTCTCGTTAGGAGGCTTACCCGCGTGTTCTTGATAGCGCCATGAAACCTTGGCTAAAAATTCTCATCGGTCTCATCTTAGGGATCATCACTGGTCTGATTCTCTTTAAAGTAGGAAGGCAGTTCGAAATCCTCTCGCTAATAGGAAAGGCCTTCATCGACCTTTTGAAGATGCTTGTGGGACTGATCGTCTTTTCTTCTTTGGTGGTCGGGATGTGCCATATCAGCGATCCGAAAAAGCTGGGGCGGATCGGCTTTCGAACCATTGGCTTCTACGTCGTGACAACGATTGTGGCGATTTGCTTTGGTTTGGCGATTGTCTTTTCGGTTCGGCCGGGAGCTACCTTGAGTTTGCCCCTTCCTGCGGGTCATGGCAACGGGGGAAGTTTAAGCCTTGTCGACTTCTTGTTTTCAATCGTCCCCTCGAACCCCTTTGCTGCTTTTGCTGAAGGACACATCTTACAAATTATTGTCTTTGCCATCTTCTTTGCCTTAGCGATCAATATGACGGGAGAAAAGGGGAAGCTCATTTTGGGTTATATTGAGTCGTTGAGCGATGTAATGGCAAAACTGACCAATGTGGTGATGAAGTTTGCCCCCTATGGGGTCTTTGCGCTAATCGCTTCTGCTATCGGGGAGATTGGTTCGGAGGGGATCCGCGCCCTATTTTGGGCGATTGGATGCATTTTTGTCGCTTGCTTGCTTCAAATTGGAATTATTTTTACGTTAGCGCTTCGTTATTTAGCAAAATTAGAAATCGCCCCTTTCTTTAAAGGGATGAAAGATGCTATAGTGGTAGCATTTACAACGAGCAGTAGCTCCGCAACCCTTCCGGTTTCGCTGGAGTGTGCTCGGGATCATCTGGGACTATCGGCTGATATTTCAGGCTTTGTCCTCTCCCTTGGCTCTACCATTAACATGAATGGAACAGCAATTGGACAGACGGTCCTGGCAATTTTTATTGCCCAAGCCTATGGGGTCGAGGTGGGCTTTATGAGTATCATGATTTTGATGCTTACGACCCTTGTTTCTGCTGTGGGAACAGCAGGAATTCCAGGAAGTGGTTTGGTCATGCTCTCCATTGTTCTAGGCGCGATGGGCCTCCCTCTCGAGGGAATTGCCCTTGTTGCCGGAATTGACCGTCTCCGCGATATGTTTGCAACCGTTGTGAACATACTAGGAGATGCGGTCGCGGCGGTTTATATCGCCAAAAAGGAGAATCAAATTGACGAAACCAAGTACCATCGGGTAACCTGGACTGAATGAATTTTTTTTACCGCAGATAGGGAACTATCTGCTAACTTTATAGGACTTTTATGAAACTTTTTGTAGCCAATATTTCAAGAGAATGCTCAGAGGATGAGTTAAACGAAGTTTTTTCAAACTGTGGCGAGGTGAAAAGCTTAAAAATTATTAAAGATCGCGATACTGGGCAGTCCCGAGGATTTGGCTTTGTGGAGATGGAAACTCGAGAAGCTGGTGACAAGGCGATCCAAGAACTCCACGACAAGGAAGTGCATGGACGCGCTCTCGTTGTCAACGAGGCCAAGGAGCAGCAAAAACGCCCCGCTGGCGGTGGTGGCAGACGTGGCGGTCCTGGCCGCTATTAACGGCAATTTATCGGCAGTTTATCAGCATTTTACAAATATGTGAAATGCTGATATAATTAAGTTATTATGCCGATAACCTTTAAACCTCTCTATACGATTACCTCAGGGCTAGCCAAGCTCTTGATGCGCATCGAGGCTGCCAAAGAAAAGGTTGCCCACCTCCCTTTAAATCCCACAGTTTTAGCTTCTTTACGGGAAACCGCTAAGCTTTACACAACCCATTATTCGACGATGATAGAGGGAAACCGCCTCGACTCGGAAGAGGTAAAGGAAGTGATTCAGCTTGAGGGCCATTTCCCTGGAAGGGAGCGGGATGAGAGTGAGGTGAAGGGATACTATGCTGCTTTAGTTCAGCTTGAGCAGTATGTCGCTCAAGACTATCCGATTACAGAAAAAGTGGTTCAGACTTTACATGCTTTGGTAATGAGTAATGGGAGAAATAGGGTCAAGCCTACGACGTATCGCGATGGCCAAAATGTAATTCGGGGAGGGGGAACGATTGTCTATATGCCTCCTGAGGCCAAAGATGTTTCTCCCTTAATGAGGCAGCTTATCCTTTGGATTAAAGAAAATAGGGAGGTTCCTTGCCCTGTTGTTGCGGCGATTGCTCACTATCAATTTGCAACGATCCATCCCTACTATGATGGAAATGGGCGAACCGCTAGGCTTTTGACAACACTCATTCTCCATCTCGGTGGGTATGACCTTAAAGGGCTTTATTCGCTCGAAGAGTATTACGCAAAGAACCTGCTTGCCTACTACCGGGCGATCAGCATCGGTCCTTCCCATAACTATTATTTAGAGCGAGCTGAAAGTGATATTACGAGCTGGATCGAATATTTTTGCTTGGGGATGGTATTTGCTTTTGAAAAAGTTGTTGATCAGATGCATGTGTCTGAAAGCCTGGGGGAAAAAGATCATTCTGATCTTATGCGTACCCTTGACCCCAAGCAAAGAAAAGCTTTAGAGCTGTTTAAGGATTATGAGGTGGTTACAAGTCACCAACTGGGGGAGCTTTTTGGTTTTAAGCCGCGGACAGCAACAGCTCTATGTAAAAAATGGGTTGAAGGGAAGTTTTTAAAAGTTGCAGATCCCTCAAATAGAGCGCGGAAATACCGACTTGCAAACAGGTATCAAGTTCTTATAAATTCTTAGGATTTTCCTCTGGCTGGATTTTTATCTTTATTTTTGGTAACCTCATATACTTGCTTATAGAAAAATTTTTGAGGTCTATGTGCGACAAGCAATTTTGGAATCTGTGAATCGAGGCATTGAAGCGATCGAAGCCCTAAAATCTGAAGAGGGACTCTCTTTTATTGAAGGGGTTGCCTCAGCAATGCTCAGCTGTTTCCGCAATGGAGGGAAACTCCTGATTGCAGGGAATGGGGGGAGCCTTTGCGATGCGATGCACTTTGCAGAAGAGCTCACCGGCTACTTCCGCAAGGAGCGCCCTGCCCTTCCTGCGATTGCTCTTGCCGACCCGGGCCATCTCACCTGCGTCGGGAACGATGCCGGTTTCGACCAGGTTTTTTCGCGCGGGATCGAGGCCCATGGGAATGTGGGAGATCTTTTCATCGCTCTGACAACAAGTGGAAATTCCAAGAACCTTGTGCGAGCTGTCGAAGTGGCTAAGGATAGGGGACTGCAAGTCATTACCTTCCTCGGAAAAACGGGAGGAGCCCTTAAAGGACAAGGAGATCTCGAGTGGATCGTTTCAGGCTTTGAATTTTCCGATCGGATCCAAGAGGCCCATATGGCGGCCATCCATATCATCATCGAAAGGGTGGAGCAAGCGCTCTTTTTTCCTGCAGAAGTGGGAGCAGCGGTATGATAGGGACACAGACCTATATCACCGATCTTATTGAAGGTCGCCGAAAGGGAGCTCTTATGAAAGGAGCTCTTTTTGCCATTAGCGGCCTATTCGAAATGGGGGTGAAGCTCCGCAACTTGGCCTTTGACCGGCAATGGATTAAGGAAAAAAGAGTAGCGGCTCCTGTCATTAGCATTGGAAATATCATTGCAGGAGGAACGGGTAAAACCGCATTTATCCAAAGGATCACTAAAGACCTTCAAAAGCATGGGAAAGTTTCCATCCTCTCAAGGGGTTACCGCTCCGAAATCGAAAAGGTTGGAGGAAGCTTGCACCTGATCGAAAAATCGCGGATCACTCCCGATGTGTGTGGGGATGAGGCCTACCTCCTTTTCAAATCCCTTCCCGAAGCGGTCCTTTTTGTTGGGAAAGATCGGGTTTTAAATGCAGAGCGGGCTGTTTACCATGAAGCCGACTTCATCCTCTTAGATGATGGGATGCAATACCGGAGCCTCCACCGCGACGTTGAAATCGTTATGCTTCATGGCGATGATCTTTATGGAAAAGGGTTTTACCTTCCCCGCGGTTACCTCCGCGACTCCCCAAAAAGGCTTGAGTCTGCCGATGCGATTGTGGTCAACCATATCCATGACTTGAACCACTTCCATGCAGTCGAAAAAGAGATTGCTAAAAGGAGCGACGCTCCCGTTATTGGGGTGCGAATGGTTCCTGAAAAGGTAGAAACTTCTTGTGGAGAGCACCTTTTGGCTCTTAAAGATCGGCGGGTAGGAGTCTTTTGTGGGCTGGGAAAACCAGAATCTTTTTTCAAAACGGTCTCTGAAATGGGGGGAACCCTTGCCGAAAAGTGGATCCTTCCTGACCACATCGGCCCAACAGAAGAAGAATTAATCCATTTTGTCGACCGGTGCACCGAGCGGGGTTGCGACCTGATCGTTTGCTCTGAAAAAGATTGGGTCAAGCTCCCGCCAAACCTCAAACTTTCTTTGCCGATCGGTTTTTTAAAAGCAGAGATGAAAGTGGTGACGGGAAAGGAGCGGTATGAAGCCCTTTTAAGCCACCTCCAATCCCTTTTACCTAGGAGTATGCCGTGAAGCCGTGGATTAAAATTATTATTGGCCTTGTCTTAGGAGTGATCGCAGGTCTTGCTTTTGGTCACAAGGTAGAGTTTCTTGAGCGGATAGGAAAGGCCTTTATCGACCTTCTCAAAATGCTTGTGGGGCTGATGGTTTTCTCCTCTTTGGTTGTAGGGATGTGTCATATCAGCGACCCGAAAAAGCTGGGGCGGATCGGGATCCGGACCATTTTCTTCTATGCAGGAACAACGGCCTTAGCGATTGGATTTGGTCTTCTCCTTGCTTTTGTGATGCGACCTGGATCGGCGCTCAATTTGCCTATTCCTCCCGAACACTTGATGACAAAGCAAACGGTTGGAATAGTTGACTTTCTTTTTGGGATCGTTCCCTCGAATCCCTTTGCCGCCTTTGCGGAGGGGAATATCCTCCAAATTATCGTCTTTTCAATCTTTTTTGCCTTTGCCATTACCTTAACGGGAGAAAAGGGAAAAAAGGTCCTAAACGTTCTCGAGTCGCTCAGTGAGGTGATGTATTCGTTGACCCACTTCATCATGAAGATCGCCCCTTATGGGGTCTTTGCCCTCATTGCAACGGCAGTGGGAGATGTGGGGACGAAAGTTCTCTATCCCCTTTTAAAGTTTTTAGCCTGTAACTATATCGCCTGCCTGCTCCAAATTTTAGTCGTCTTTTGCTTGGCTCTGCGTTACATGGCAAAACTCCGTGTTGCCCCTTTCTTTAAAGGGATGAAAGATGCGATTGTCCTTGCCTTTACGACAAGTAGTAGCTCAGCGACCTTACCTGTATCGCTTGACTGTGCCCGAAATCACCTCGGTATTTCTCCCGATATCTCAGGCTTTGTCCTCTCCCTTGGTTCGACGATCAATATGAATGGAGCGGCGGTTGGCCAAGCGATTTCAGCGATCTTTATCGCTCAAGCGTATGGGATTGAGGTGACAGTGGTCAAAGTCCTCATCCTCATCTTTGTCTCTCTTGTTTCTGCGATCGGAGCGGCAGGAATTCCCGGGACGGGGATTGTGATGCTCTCTGTGGTTCTCAATGCGATGGGACTTCCCCTAGAAGGAATCGCCCTTGTTGCTGGAGTTGACCGTCTGCGCGAAATGGTTTCCGCTGTAGTGAATGTCTTGGGTGATGCCGTTGCAGCCGTCTTTATTGCAAAAACAGAGAAACAAATTGATGAAAAACGGTACCATGCAATTACATGGTTAGAATAGGTCCGATATGTCTGATTCTGAAGTAGAGATTAAGCTCCCAAAACTTGGGGAAAGTATTGTCAGTGCCACCGTTGTTCAGTGGTTTAAGAAGGTAGGCGATACCGTCAAACTGGATGAGCCCCTCTTGGAAGTTTCCACCGACAAGGTCAATAGTGAAATTCCCTCTCCCGTTGCGGGAAAGGTGACCCAAATCCTAGCAAACCCCGATGAAGAGCTCGATGTCGGTGCTCCCTTAGCGATGATTGTGACTGTTCAAGCAGGAGAAAAGGTCGAAGAAAAAGAAGCTCCCCAAGTAGAAGCGCCGGCGCCAACCGCCTCCAAAAAAGGATTTTTCACCCCAGTTGTTATGAAGCTTGCACAGGAAAAAGGGGTGAGTCTTGAAGAGCTTGAGAAGATTCCCGCCACAGGAGCTGGGGGACGTCTTTCTAAGCGGGACCTGGAGGGGTATCTCAACAAGAAGCCTGAGGGGGACGAGCGGGTGAAGATGTCGCCGATGCGGAAAATGATTGCCGACGCGATGGTCCGCTCCTACTTCCAGGCGCCCCATGCCACCTTAATGAATGAGGTCGATGTGACCAAACTCATGGGACAACTTAAAGAGAGCAAAGAGAGTTTTCTGAAGGAAAATGGGTTTAAGCTCACTATCACCAGTTATATTGCAAAGGCGATTGCCGACAGTGTCAAAGAGTTCCCGATGATCAACGCCTCTCTAGAAGGAGACACGATCCTCCTTAAGAAAGAGGTCAATCTTGGCATTGCAGTCAGTGTGGATCAGGGAATCCTCGTCCCCGTCATTGCCAATTGTGATAGCCGCCCCCTCAAAGACATTGCTCGCGAAGTGGCAACCCTTTCCGACAAAGCGCGGACCGGGAAGCTGGTTCCCGACCAGGTGCAAAAGGGGACGATCACCATGACCAACTTTGGAATGTCGGGAGTGCTCACCGGCACCCCGATCATCAACCATCCCGAAGTCGCCATCCTTGGCGTAGGCGCTATTACTAAAAAGGTGGTAGTTCTAGAGGATGACACGATGGCGATCCGCTCGATCATGTCTCTTTCCCTCTCCTTTGATCATCGAGTCATCGACGGAATGTATGGGTGCGGCTTTCTCGCTGCCATTAAAGAGCGGTTAGAGGGTGTCGCCACAAGGTGATCAATCCTTAAGCTCTTCCTATGGGAAATTTCATCGTTGTCCTCCTTCAAAAGCCCGATTTGGGCTTTCTGCATCGGACGCCTTGAACTTCCCTCATAGTAAGCGCTTCTTTATTGACCATCTTGTGACGACACCCTCTAGAAGCTTAACTCTTGATTTTCTAGTCAAGGCTTAAAAAAATTCTTGACAAAAACTTTACATACAGTGTAAAGTCAGTTTGCCTTAACAAAGGAGTTTTGTTATGTCTCAGGTTTCCAATATATCAGCTGGACCAATTTTCAAGACAGTAGGTGAAGCAGAATGCTACGGTTTTTCATTTATTGTTCTTCCCGGAATATGGTCGGAGGGAGACGGCGCTGAAAGGTTTGCTTTATTTGTATCAAGAGCGCTGCAGAACAAAAAGGTATCTTACCTGGATGTGCTAAGAGGCCTAGAAGATTGTGTGAATAGGGATTCAAATGCTAATTCAACATCTATTCGAGCACTATCGCAGCATGTTTTAGGTCTTATTTCAAGATACCCAGATAGGGGTATAACACGAAATCGTGTTATCGTATTTGCACATAGCCATGGAGCCTTTATTACTAAAAGGGCTTTAGTGGGGCTACAGCAACACAAGCAGTTTATTGAAGTTTATCCTTTTGGTGGCGCTGATATAATACCTAGAAATTTAGGATCAGTTGTAAAAAACTTTGTAAACAGCACTGATTTGGTAGCCTGTGTTGGAGAGCTTATAGTTAATCGGGATGGCCCAAGAGATGCTCCTTCTTATTTCAAAATGCTTATGCCCTGAGAAGAATCTTGCTTAGAAAATGGCGTTGCTGGTGGGAGTTACAGAAATTACAATATTGAGAAATTACATACTGGTTCTTTAGCAAACCGCATGAAAGATTATGTAAACACGAGTTCCCCTCTAGTTATAATGTACTTAAAAAAATATTTTTTCTTCAAGCGGGTCTAATCGCCAAAGCTCAAACTCTGAATTGGACTTGATTAGGAGTTTGGAAGCGGAACTCTATAATTTAGTGGACGAAGACCATGGATGGAGGAGCTATTCTGCTAAAATTGAACAGGTATGTGATGAAGTTTTACAAAACGTAACGAGGTCTCATATTCGTATTTTCGCTACTATGTTTCTCAAGTTTGCATTGACAAAGACCGAAGAAGCTTTAAATATAAAAAAAAGGCAGTTAAGGAGACGTCGACAGATAAGTGGTCCACGACCCACCTACATAACAGACCAGCTATCCCCTCTGACAATGGATTGTTTGAACTGCTAATTACAGACAATGTATCTCTGATCCTCCTATAGAAGGTTTCGTCAAATAAATGTCTTTTTGTAACGCAGAGATATCGAAAAAGGTCGTAGAATCTACGAAGGAGAGCAATTTAAGCACTTTGAGGTGGCTTTTGTCTTAGCGGGGATTGCTGATAACAGGCTAATATGCCATATATCCTGAGTGTCGATAATTGGACAACATCCAATTATCGACATTTGCTAGCTATCCTTTGGGAGAGGAGTATCCAGGCTTCCCATCGAAGTGGTAAAGGTTTTCCGTCTTAATAATATCAAGACCTTCCTCTACCAATTCTCCAAGAAGGGCGACACATTTTTCTGGGGTGCAGCTGCCACTTTTGGGGACGAAACGGACCCGCCACTGGTCGATACAAAATGTTTCAGGCATTCCATCGGGGTAGATACGGGCTCCCCGGTTGCTAATCATCTCCACCTTAAAGCTTTCTAGGCTTAAAGCGGTGATTTTCTTTTGGAAGGCCTCGAGGGTCGACGCCGCATAGAAAAAGACGTCGGTTCCGACGAGCTCCCGCTTTGTTTTGATCGTCTTGCGGGTGTAGGTGTGGGAGGGTCCCTTTTGCTCTTTGTAACAGACCGGTTTGAGTTCAGAAGGTTTTTGCCCGAGGTTCCCTATCACAGCAGCAGCAAACTCTTGGGTCCCGACCTTCTCTTTGCTGATCCCTTCTTTGAAGATATCATAGGTGTGGACTCCCGATTCAAGCGTTTTCAGCCAGCTGTTGTGAATCGCTGCAGCCACATCGCTTTGACCGATGTGGATGAGCATCAGGACTGAGGCAAGGATCAGGGCTGAGGGGTTAGCGAGGTTTTGCCCTGCCCGCCTGGGGGCTGATCCGTGGATGGCTTCGAACATTGCCCCATGGTCGCCGATGTTAGCCGATCCGACAAGGCCGACCGAGCCAGCGATTTGAGCCGCGACATCAGAGAGGATATCTCCATAGAGATTCGGCATCACCACCACATCAAAAGCCTCGGGGGTGTCAGCCAATTTTGCCGCGCCGATATCAACGATCCAGTGATCATGTTCAATATGGGGATACTCTTGGGCAACCTCGTTAAAGACCTGGTGGAAAAGACCATCGGAAAGTTTCATGATATTATCCTTCACGAAGCAGGTCACTTTTTTCCGTCCATAGGCCTTTGCATATTCGAAGGCGTAGCGGATAATTTTTTCGGAGCCGGGGTTTGAGATCAACTTGATCGATTCACATACTTCAGGAGACTGGCGGTACTCGATCCCTGAGTAGAGGTCCTCTTCATTTTCACGGACGATGACCACATCCATAATGGGGTGCTTTGTGGCAACGAAGGGGGCATAAGAAACGCAAGGGCGGACGTTGGCGTAAAGGCCCAGGGTGGTCCGGATCGTCACATTTAAACTTTTAAACCCACCCCCTTGAGGAGTGGTGATCGGCGCTTTTAAAAAAGCTTTTGTCTTCCGAATCGTCTCCCAGGTTGCATCTTCGATTCCGGTTGGGTGCCCTTTCAGGTAGACCTTTTCCCCGATTTCAACCTCATGAATGTCCAGGCTTGCCCCTGCCGCCTCAAGAGTTTTTAATGTAGCCTCCATAATTTCGGGGCCGATTCCATCTCCACGTGCCACTGTAATAGGGACTTTTTCACTCACGAGTTTCTCCTTGCTTGATTTGCTTTTTAATTATATGATTTGCCTTAAGGAATCAAGGGCCTATGATAAAAGATCTCTTTGAAGAGTACCAGAAAAATCTTAACTACTTTTTCGATCATGTCGATCCCGAAAAAGCGGAAGAAAACTTTAACCTCTTCCTTGGATGTGAAGGGATGGTTATTTTTACCGGAGTTGGAAAAAGTGGGATCATCGCTGAAAAACTCGCGATGACCATGATCTCAACCGGGACAAAGGCCCTCTACCTCCCACCAATGAACGCCCTTCATGGAGACATTGGGATTGTCACCGAAAAAGATCTTTTGGTTTGCATCAGCAAAAGTGGGGAGAGCGAAGAGCTCCTCAGTCTTGTTCCCTTTGCCCGAAAAAAGGGGGCAAAGACAGTTGCTTGGGTATCGAATCCGCAGTCAAAACTTTTAACTGCGTGCGATCTAGGGATTTGCTTGCCCTTAAGTAAAGAACTTTGCCCGTTTGACTTGGCGCCGACAACATCGACCTCGATCCAGCTCATTTTTGGCGATGTCTTATCGGTTGCGCTCATGAAAGCTAAAAACTTTAGCCTCGATGAGTATGCCCTGAACCATCCCGCGGGGGCCATTGGAAAAAAGATCACCTTAAAGGTTGAAGATCTTATGCTTAAAGGAGAACGTCTTCCCCTTTGTCCTCCCAATGTTCGCTTGCGCGATGCCCTTGTGATCCTCACTGATAAAAAGTGTGGGTGTCTTCTCATTACTGATGAGGCAGGGAAGCTGCAGGGAATCTTTACCGATGGAGATTTGCGACGCGCTTTCCAAAGCGATCCCGCAAAGATGCTCGAAAAAAAGATGGAAGAGTTGATGACTCCCTCTTGTCTCTTTACCGAGAAAAATCAGCGCGCTTTCGATGCCCTTCGTTTCATGCAAGGGGACGAAAAGAAGTGGGTCAATGTCATGCCCGTTGTGGAGTCGGGAACACTTATCGGTCTCATCCGCATGCATGATCTTGTCCAAGCCGGAATTGCATAATATTAACCATTTCGTTATTTCAAACTTGAGGTTTAAATCCATATTGATTAGGATTTCCTTGAGGTTATTCTTATGGACACAGAAATTTTTACCCTTTCTCACGGCATCCTAATCGCTGTCTTCTGCATTGGTTATGCTGCGATCATCCTTGAGTTTCTCATTCGGGTGAACAAAACCGCCGTAGCCCTTTTCATGGCTGTTGTTTGCTGGCTCATTTATTTTGTGGGTGATAAGCAACCGCTCAATGTGAGCATGGCCTTTTTAAACACTCACTTAAGCGACGTTTCCCAAATCCTTTTCTTCCTTTTAGGAGCCATGACGATGGTGGAGCTCATCGACTCCCATAAAGGGTTTAATACCTTTATCCACCATCTCCATCACCGCTCAAAACGGAAAATGCTTTGGATCATTTGTGGAATCTCCTTTTTTCTGTCGGCCGTTCTCGATAACTTAACGACAACCATCTTGATGATTTCCATTTTACGCAAGCTCATTCCCCATAAGAGTGAGCGCTTTATCTTTTCCTGTATGGTCATTGTAGCAGCAAATGCAGGAGGGGCATGGACTCCGATTGGAGATGTGACAACAACCATGCTATGGATTGGTGGGCAAATCACCTCAATTAAGGTCATCACCGAAATCTTCCTACCCAGTTTAGTATCTCTCCTTTTCCCCCTCCTTTTCTTTACCGTTACATTAAAAGGGCAATTTCCCAAGTCAGAGATCGATTTTCGCGATGAACCTTTAGAACCCGGCGCCCACCTGATTTTTTATCTCGGGATTATTCTCTTTTTGTGCGTTCCCGTCTTTAAAGCCGTGACCGGTTTGCCCCCCTTCATGGGAATGCTTATCGCCCTTTCCATTATGTGGCTCGTCACCGATGTTCTCCACCACCGGCATGAGCAACGGCAACATTTGCGGATTCCCCACATCCTGACCAAGATCGATGTGTCGAGTATCCTTTTCTTCCTGGGGATTCTTTTAAGTGTGAATGCACTTGAGTCAACAGGCCTTTTAGATGGGGCGGCCGAATGGCTCAACGCCCATATGCAAAGTGAGGCAATCATTGCTTCCATTATTGGAGTGGTCTCAGCCATTGTTGACAACGTTCCTCTTGTGGCCGCAACCATAGGAATGTATGACTTGCAAACCGTGCCGACCGACTCACCCCTTTGGCTCATGATTGCCTATGCAGCTGGAACAGGGGGAAGCATCCTCATCATGGGTTCTTCTGCAGGAGTCGCTCTTATGGGACTCGAAAAAGTTGACTTCTTCTCCTATTTAAAGAAGATTTCGATCCCCGTTTTCATTGGGTATGTCCTCGGCATGCTCTTCTACGTCTATATCTACTAGAAAATAAGTCGCTTACGCCTGGCTGCCATTTTCCCGAACAAAAAAACCAAAGCTACCTCATTAGAATCTGAGTTACAACAAGCCCTATAAACCTCAGTTTCGGGTTTAGTTTGCTTAGCTCCAGAGGGAGTTTTGCTTAAATTTTCTTCTTTTGGATCGAAGGTAAGGGTCTAAATGGCCCTTTCCGAGATCACAAAGGAGAAAAGAAAGCTAAAATCCCCTGAGGCTGAGTGAAATAAACCCGAAACAAGGACTAGGTCTCCGAGTTTTCTGTGCTCTCTGTGGTTGAAATAAAAAATCAGAGAATATGGATGCACAAAGTATTGTAGCTTTACACACTCGGAATATTACACCTTATCAAAAAAAGGGCCTTGTTTACCTTTACAGGTAAAAAGTTCGCACATTTATCGGTGGTATATGTAAGAAAGATGCGTCGGGGGCGGCCCCCCCCCCGCTGCCCCCTTGAGCTTCAATCTGGCAAGCCAAATCGATCTTCCTCGGGGGGCCGTGCAAAGCACTGTTCCACCCCTCGTTCAGGTCAATCTTGCATAGCCATCTTGAAGCTGTGGACGCTTCACAATGCAGCTTTTCTTCGCCTTCGGCTCCGAAGCTGTGTCGGTTCAGTGGATTTTTTTTAGGGGGTGTCGTCAAATTATTTCTACTTACTGCTTGGTAAAAGATGTGCAAGGTTTTCTAGAAAAAAACTTTCCAGTGAACAGACATGGCTTCGGAGCCAAAGGCGAAGAAAAGCCATGCTGTGAGCTGTCCACGACTTCAAGATGGCTCAGCAAAATCGCCCCGCGAGCACAGAGAACACGGAGGTCTAGGTTCTGCTTACCCCCTATATTGCCTCAATTCCTAAGCGAAGTAAGGATAAATTTCTCTTGTTTTAATGAGGTAGCCCCAACAAAACCCTTGCTTACTTTGTTCGGAAAAGCCGTGTTTTAGTATTCCTGCGAATAAAGTTGGGGGCCCCATATATGCAAAAATTTATCACCTGCGCCGAAAAACTCGGTCCTTTAGGGCCGAGATGAAAGGCGCAAATACTCACTCTATTGGTTTTTGCTGGTTTTCAATATATTGCCTGATTGTTGAGATAGCAGCTCCTCCGCAACTACCAGCAAAATAACTTAGGGACCAAAAGTTATTGCCC
>NZ_JAAEJV010000043.1 GCF_015356785.1 Candidatus Neptunochlamydia vexilliferae
TTGCACGGCCCCCCGAGGAGGGTCGATTTGGCTTGCCAGATTGAAGCTCAAGGGGGCAGCAGGGGGCTTGCCCCCGACGCATCTTTCATAAGACCAAAATTGTTACCCTATTTTGAACCATGCCCGATTTTCTCATAACTTTGAAAAACAGCGGATTACAATTTCTTAAATCTATTATAATCGGCCATATCTCATCAAACTTGACGGTCTGTATAATACCACTTACCTTCGATTTTTTCGAAGAGGCTTGTCTCTTGCATCCCATGGGCCTTCCCCTGGTAGCGGAAAGACGCTAGAAAAGAGACGGTTCCCCGGTTTCCTTTTTCTTCGCTCGAGTAGACGGTGAGGGTGAGCCACTCGGTCTCTTGATTTTGCCCCTCTGCTTCTGCCCGCTTGAAAAGGCGGGTCGGCTCTCCTTGCATCGTCTTTTCGATGTAGTCGAGGTTGTTTTGGTGATAGGCGGTGTAGCGGGAGCGCATCAATGCTTCCGGGGTCGGGGCATCTTTCTCCCCTTCGACATAGGGAGCGCAACAGTCGGTGTAATTTCTTCCAGAACCGCAAGGGCAGATCATAAGCTCACCTCTCGGATCACTTCGATTACCAGCTCAAAGATCACAAAGGCTCCAAGGAAGAAAAGGAGGGGTTTTCCTCCTGGGAGCTGCCGCTGAAGAACGGGGTAATGTTTTCGGTAGCGTCCCACCCAAACCATCAGGATGGGGAGAAGACCGAGAAGGAGGGCACACCCCACGCCACCGGCATAGCCAAGGGCGCGGATAAAGATATTCGGGTTAAACGCAGCGATAATCACAGGGGGGACGTAGATCAGCGCGCAGAGAAAGACCTTTTTGGCTCCCTCTTTAGCGATTTGGAGACCATCGGAGAGGAAATCGAGCAGGCCGAGGGTCACCCCTAAAAAGGAGGTGGTAAGGGCAAAGATACTAAAGAACTGCCCAACAAGATAGATCGACGATTGGGGAAACACCTTTCCGAGTGGCTCGATCACCGTTTCATTTCCAAGCGCTGCAGCAGGGATGATGCCGAGGATGAGGTACTCCCAAAGAACATAGCCAAGAAATGGGAGGGAAGAGCCGACAAGAATCGCAAAACGGATCGTTTTGGGATGGCGCTCCATATAGGTGGTCAAGCTGGGAATCACCCCTTGGTAACTAAAGGAGGTGAACATCACCGGAAGGGCCAGGATTGCCGGAACCCACTGGACACGGGTCAAAAGGGAGTGGTCCACTTTGGTGATTCCGAGAGCAACAAAGATGCAAAAAGAGGCACCCAGCCCGATCATAAGTAGCGAGTTGATCCGATCCACCACCCGGGTCCCAAGGTAGACACAGGTTCCAAAAACAGCGGTAAAAACAATAGCGCCGAGGAAGTGGGGACCTCCAAAAAGAGAGGAGACAAATTGCCCTCCTCCAGACACATAGGCGATCGTTAAAAAATAAAATAAAAAGAGGTAGAGGATCCAGGCAGCCACTTTTCCAGGGCGACCCAGAAGGTGGCAAGCCATCGAGATGATGTTAGCACCACTCGGCATCCAAAGGCACACCTCAAGAAGGAGGAGCCCCGTAGCAGCGCTAAAGAGCCAGCAGATGAGGTAAATCACCGTGGCAGGGAGGAATCCCCCCATCCCGGTAACCACCGGAAGAGCCAGCATCCCCGCTCCAATGGCCGTTCCCCCAACAAGGAGGGCACCGCCGATCGCCTTACGCAATGAAAAATCCATGGTGACTTCAATTTAAAAATCGTGTAGTCTTAGGACACTAGCACATATAGGAAGATTTTGCAACCAAAGACTTATTCGAAAAAAGAACACGGCATCGACCCTCGACTCATCGACTCGAAGGCCCTTTACATCTTAGAAAAGCTCCGCGCCTGTGACCACGAGGCTTACCTTGTGGGAGGGAGTGTGCGCGACCTTTTGCTCAGAAAAAAGCCAAAAGACTTTGACATCTCTACCTCGGCCCGCCCCGAAGAGATCAAAAAGCTCTTCCCCAGCTCGATCCTTATCGGAAAAAGGTTCCGCCTTGCCCATGTCCGCTTTGGACGAAAAATCATCGAGGTTTCCACCTTCCGCTCCGGCGACATCGAAAATGAAGAGCTTATTACCGAAGATAACATCTGGGGCTCGCCCGAAGAAGATGTCCTTCGCCGCGACTTTACGATCAACGGCCTTTTCTACGATAGCGCCAAGGAAGAGGTGATCGACTATGTCGGCGGCTACCCCGACGTCGAAAAAAAAGTGATCCGCGCCATCGGCCAACCTTTCCTCCGCTTCAAGCAAGACCCCGTCCGGATGATCCGCTGCCTCAAATTCCAGGCCCGCTTTGGCCTTGAGGTTGAAGAAGAGGCCCGCCTTGCCCTTATCGACTGTAAAGGGGAAATCACCAAAAGTGCCCAAGCCCGCGTTCTCGAAGAGATGCTCCGGATGCTCGAGTCGGGCCACTCCAAAAGCTTCTTCCAGCTGATGACCGACCATGGACTCATGCAGCACCTGCTTCCCGCCATCGCCTCCTTTTTAGAAACCCCCGATGGGAATGAAGTCTACGCCTACCTCGAAGAGGCGGATAAAATGATCCTCGAGTCTCGGGACAATAAACTCGAGCGCTCTGTCCTCTTATCGTGCTTGGCCTTCCCCCTCCTTGAGCGCCACCTGAAAGCCCACTTCCTCGACCAAGAAAAGATCCCCCACCTCGGCGATATTTACCAAGAGACGGTCCACCTTATCCACGAGGTGTTCCACACCTTCTTTAAAATCCCCCGCCGCCTCCAAATCCAAATGTTGGCGATCCTCACCTCCCAGTACCGGATCACCCCCTTCCAAAAAAGAAGAAAGAAAACGATCCGCATTCCTCGGACGCCTGAGTTCCCCCTCGCCCTCCAGTTTTTTATCATCCGGTGCCGCCTAGAACCGGGTCTTCAAGAGTTCCATGAAGAGTGGGCCAAAGCCTATGAAAAAGTGGCTGTCGACCTCCCCCCTCCCCGTAAAAGAACGCGGCGGCGCAAACCTCGAAAACGGACATGAACACCTACCCCCACAAACTAGAAGTCCGCTTTACCGGTCCCCCTCTAGAAGAGGGCCCCCTTTCCACACTCTTTTACTTTGCCCTTTCTGCAGAGGCGAGTCTCAAGCAAGATCCCTTCAACCAACCGGTCCAGTTCCTAGAAGGAACTCCGATGCGGATCTTTTCAGTCACCCTTCCCGCTCACGAAAATGGTCGCCCTCCCGAAGAAGCAATCGATGCCTGGAAAAAAGAAGACCTGATCACCCCCTTTATTCAAGAGCTGGCAGGACTTGTCGAAGAACTCAAACCGTCGATGACAACCTGCTTCGCCGCAGGGTTATCGCGAGGGGTCTTCATCGCCTGCCACCTAGCAGCCCTTTGTCCTATCATCTCTCATGTCTTAGGCTTTGCCCCCATGACCCGACTTGAAGGGCTCGACCTCGAAACGCTCGTCCCTAAAATCTATGACCGGAAGATCCGTTTCTACATGGGGAACCGCGACCTCCGAACCGGCACCGAACATACCTTTTCCCTGGTCCAAAAGCTCGCCGAAGAGGCCTACCACTACCGAATCCGCTCATCGCCCATCGAGATGATCATCGGCCCTTCGATCGGCTACCAAGGGCATGGCACCTCTCCCGAAGTCTTTAAAGCAGGAATCAACTGGATCAAATATGAGCTATGACCTCTTTGTTTTTGCCGGAGAAGTGAGCGGCGACCTCCACGGAGAAAAGCTCCTTAAAGAGCTCTATGCCCAGCGCCCCGACCTAAAAGTTGTCGGAGTCGGTGGTCCCAAGATGCGGGCCGTTGGAATGGAGTGTATCCTCCCCATGGAAGAGTTTGAAGTGATGGGATTTGTCGATATTCTCTCATCTTTACCGAAACTCCGTCGCCACTTTAAAAAGATCGAAAAAGAGATCCTCAAAAACAAACCCAAAGGGGTTGTCTGCATCGACTATCCTGGCTTTAACCTCCGCCTTGCAAATGCACTCCGGAAGAAAAAGTCCTCAGCCAAACGGATCCACTACATCTGCCCCACGGTTTGGGCCTGGGGGAAAAGGCGGATCCCCAAAATGGAGAAGTCGCTCGACGAGCTTCTCACGATTCTCCCCTTCGAGCCCGATCTTTTTTCAAAACAGAAACTCAATGCCACCTACGTCGGCCATCCCCTCATCTCCCGCATTGAAAACCATGAGTATGATCCAATCTGGCACAAGGGTTACGGCCTAGCAGGAGAGGAGCAAATCCTCTCCATTTTTCCCGGGAGCCGAGAAAAAGAGCTCGTAAGAAATTTCCCCACCCAACTCAAAGTGGCCCAAGAGATCCAAAGAGAGTATCCCGACCTGACAATCGCCGTTTCCTGCTCCAATGAAAAGTTCCTCCCCCTTCTAAAGAAGGAAAAAGTCCTAGTGATCAAGCCCGAGCATCGCTATGAGCTGATGCGCGCCTCTCATCTTGCTATTGCCACCTCTGGGACGGTCACCCTTGAGCTTGCCCTTCACCATATCCCCACAGTCGTTACCTTTGCGATTACTCCTCTCGATGTCTTCCTCGCCCAAAATGTTTTCCAGATCAACCTTCCCCACTACGCTCTTCCCAACATCATCCATAAGGGAGAGCTCTTTCCCGAGCTCTTTGGCCCCAGCCTCACCGAGGCAAAGCTTAGGAAAAAAGTAACCGAATTTATGGTGAGCGAGTACAAGCGCTCCAGCTGCATCGAAACGTGTAAAAAGCTGCGCGCAACTCTGGGTAAAAAAAATGCGAGCCAAGAAGCAGCTCGCATTATCTTAACCCATATTTCTAAAGAAAATTAGGCATGGTTCAAAATAGGGTAACAATTTTTGGTCTTATGGAAAGGCGCGTCGGGGGCAAGCCCCCCGCTGCCCCCGACGTATCTTTCTTATACAAAAACTACTGTTATGGGTAAGGAAGAAGGGAAATCTGATGAAGCTAACGCCACCCATCAACTCCAGAAAGTGTCCTGCACTGATGACACAGGTTATAAAATATTACAGCAACATATGTCTGTATTTTGACCCGTGGTTAAGTTGACTACATCTGGGCCAAAGGTGCCTCTTCTAACTCTGAGTTGAATAACAGGCGGTGCCTTCGAGTTGATTAATGGGGTAGAGGCACTCATATTATAAGGCAGATTTTCAGCAACATTAAACTCTGTATCGCTAAGCTCTCCGCCTTGAGAAAACCTAAGCCGGGCTGTTCTTGAAACCTTTATAGTCACCCTTCCTCCATCAGAAAGCTTGGCTAAACGCTGATTATTCTCATCATAAACTTTTAATGAGCGGATTGATCCTATAAAATTTGACTCTCGATGAATTTTTAAAACTACAGTCATTGGTCATATACTCCTAATATTTTGGACAGAACTTGTAGATAGGTTTATCTTAAGGACATTTGTCCTATTGTTACACTAAATACAGCTGCAATGCTAAGAAATTAAAAAATTAAATGCAAGGTGCATTTTTATTACCGAGAATTGCTGCTCAGAATCCTCAGATGTTGCTATTAAGTAGCAACTCATTTTAGAATAACCCCATTATGAAACCATCATTTAAAATTTATGTTGACCGCCTCTCCAATGGGCGGACCGAGGAAATTCAAGAGACCCTCTCCCCCGACTTTATCGATGTAAAGGAGAAGGACCTCCAGTTTCATACCCCTGTGGAGATGGAGGGAAAAGCCTACCTTGCTGAGGACCACCTGGTTATCCAGCTCAAGGTGGCGGCTGAAGCGATCATTCCCTGCTCGATCTGCAACGAAGAAGTCAAAAAAAAGGTTGTCGTCAAATCGTTTTATCATACAGAAGAGCTTGAAAATATTCGAGGACAGGTTTATGATTATGGGGATCCACTAAGAGAGGCGATTTTACTAGAAGTCCCTCCTTATGTAGAGTGTGAGGGAAAGTGTCCCAAACGAGAAGAATTAAAGAACTATTTTAGCAAAGGAGACGACCAGTTTCCCTTTGCAGACCTAAATTAGGAGAAAACTACAGTGGCAGTTCCACGTAACCGACACTCAAATGCACGCAAAAACAGTAAGCGGGCTCACCACGCAAAGAAAGAAAAGCATGTTTCAAGCTGCTCAAACTGCGGAAAAATGCACCTCCCCCACAGAATGTGTTCCTTCTGTGGCTACTACGGAGGACGCGCGGTCATCTCAGAAGAGCAAGAATAGTAGATTGGGCTTTCCCAAGCGTTCACCACACCCCTTGACCGATCTTTCCGATGCCCTTTGCTCTCAGAGAACCTCTCCTTGTCTAATGGACAATGTTATCGATTCTCAGAGAACAAAATCCACCGAAAATCCCGGCGCAATTGGTGTGGCAAACCCTAAAGAAAGCCCACTGGCCCATATTGGCATTGACCTTTTAGGGGGCGACTTAGCGTCTTTAGCCCATCTGCTCGCCACCCTACATGCTCTCTATTCAGAGATCTCTACTCCCTTCTGCCTTACCGTTTTTGCCCATCCCGATATGACCTCGTCGATCGAAGCCTTTAAGGTGGCAAACGAGATCAAAAGACTCGAAGTAGTCGAAACCCGAGAGGTGATCGACATGGATGAGGATCCTCTCCATGCGATCCGAAAAAAACGGGGAGCATCGATGTGTCTCGGCATGGAGCTTCTAAAAAATAAGCAGCTCGATGCCCTCATCTCCACAGGAAATACAGGGGCGCTGATCGCCAGCGCCAAGCTCCACCTCCCGATGCTCAAAGGGATTTCAAGAGCAGCCCTCATCACCCTCCTTCCGACACGCAAAGAGCCGGTAGCGGTGATCGATGTGGGAGCCAATATCCAATGCACCCCCGAGCATCTCGTTCACTTTGCGCAGATGGGACTGGCCTATCAAAAGAGCCGGGGAATCGCAGAACCTAAGATCGGCCTTCTCAACATCGGCACCGAGGAGAAAAAAGGGAGACTGGAGCTACGGGAAACCTACAAACTTCTCCAATCTTTCAGCGGATTTGCGGGCAATGTGGAGGGGAAAGAGGTCTTTTCTGGTAAGATCCACGTCCTTGTCACCGATGGCTTTACCGGCAATGTCTTTTTAAAGACGGCTGAAGGAATTTCTGCCTTTATCCTGGAAACACTCCACAACAATAAAAAACTTCTCCCCTTTTCGGGACCTCTCCTTAGGCGGCTTGAGCAAGAGCTCTACTCCGCTGAGTATCCAGGGGCAATCCTTTGTGGCGTTGATGGGATCATCCTCAAGTGTCATGGGGATGCGGAGCCTGAAGCGCTCAAGTGTAGCGTCGAAGGAGCGCTCAAGCTCATTGAGGAAAACTTCCTTAACAAGATTAAAACCGAACTTATTAGTGATTGAAGGGCTTGTTTTAGCCATCGACAGCTCACAGCATGGCTTTTCTTAAGCCTTCGGCTTCGAAGCCATGTCCGTTCGCTGGGGAGATAAAAAAAGAAAAAACTCTCCTGCGCAGGGACAGCCCTCAACCGCCAGGTTGAAAAGGGCTGCCCGAAGCAGTCCGCGGTTTCAAGGCGGACCTGTAAAATTGGCATGAAGGAGGGGCCTGTCTAGGGCTTCGGACCGGGCCCCCGACTGAAGGTCCGATTTGACTGTTCGCTTGAAACTCAAGGGGGCAGCAGGGGGTGTAACCCCCGACGGATCTATATATGGATTAATGGAGTTTTCAGTTGGCCTACAAAAAGAATTTTATCCAACACAAACCCTCACAACCAAACCCTAATTATTTTAAACCACTGAAAAAAAATTTCGCTGGAAATCACTCGGCAAATTGTGTATACTGGAAATTTACGAACACCCCTACACTGGTGAAACCGATGAAAGAAATTCTTCTAAATGTGACATCGAAGGAAAAAAGGTGTGCGGTACTAAAGTTTGGAAAACTCCAAGACCTGATCGTTGAACGGAAGTCAAATAGACTCCTCACCGGAAATATCTACCGGGGAGAAGTCATCAACATTTTGAACAACATTCAATCAGCGTTCATTGCGATCAATGAAGGAGAAAACGGCTTTATCCACATCAGCGATATCGTTGAGAACACCCAAAAGTTCCAAGAGATGTTTGATATGGAGTTTGATTGGGACTGCGACGTCAGCGCGATCAAACCCCGCAACTTAAAAAATGCCGATATCTCCAAGTTTATGGAGATCGGCCACCCCGTCCTTGTCCAAGTGGTCAAAGAGCCCATCGGGTCAAAAGGGGCCCGCTTAACCTCGAATATTACCATTCCCGGGCGCTACCTTGTCCTCCTCCCCAACACTCCCCACAGGGGCGTGTCGCGAAAAATCATTGATCGGGCCGACCGCGACCGGCTAAAAAAGATCATCCGCGCTTTTGAGATGCCTCAAGAGATGGGACTGATCTGCCGGACCGCAAGTACAGGCGCCTCAACCGATGAGCTGATCGCTGAAGCTCACGAGCTTCTCGAAAACTGGGAAAAGATCATGGAGGAATTTAAGGAAAGCTCAGAGCCCACCTGCCTCTACCGAGAGTCTGACCTGGTCAAAAAAGCGGTTCTCAAAGCGGTTAACAAAAAATATACCCGGATGCTGGTCGATGACTACAAAACCTACCAGTACTGCCAGCAGGTCTACAACCGTTACAAGGGAGAACATGAGCTCAAACTGGAGTGCTACCGGGACAAGATCCCCATGTTCGACCGCTTTGCCGTTGAAAATGAGATCGAACGGTGTTTGAGGCGGAAGATCTGGCTCCAAAGTGGGGGCTACCTCTTCTTCGATAAAACCGAAGCGATGTACACCATCGACGTTAACTCAGGAAGAAGTTCCTCCTCCAAGGAAAACACCAACGTGGAAGAGACCCTTGTTCGGATCAATATGGAAGCGGCTGAGGAAATCGCCCGCCAACTCCGGATCCGCAATATTGGAGGACTGGTCATCTGCGACTTTATCGATATGCGCTACCGAAAAAATCAACGGCGCGTTCTCGACACCCTCAAAGAAGCAATGAAAGAGGACTCGGCAAAGTGTACTATTTTAGGGATGAGTGAGTTTGGCCTTGTCGAAATGACCCGCCAAAGAACCCGAGAGTCACTGATCCAAACCCTCTTTACCAACTGCCCTTACTGCAACGGCAATGGAATGATCAAAAACTTTGAAAGCACGTCGATCGAGATCGAACGAGCGATCAAAAGGCTCATCTCTGTTGAAAATAAACAGCAATTAGAGCTGGTCATCCACCCACAAATGAACGAGTTTTTAGGAAAGGGGGACCGGAGTGCTCTTATCAAACTTGCCAAAAAGTGGAAAGGAGAACTCTCCTTTAAAACCAATGACGAATTGCACCTTGCTGGCTTTGAATTTTACTCTTTAGATGATGGACAGAAAATTGAGTAGTAAACTTCAGAAGCTTTTAAATAAAATTGAAACCTCTTCAGAAGCTATTCCGGAGAAATATGTCCAAATTTTTAAGGAGTTCTTAACGAGCTCTCAAGATGTGGTTCGGGAACATGGAGAGGATGTCGATCGTTTTCTCGATGTCTTTGACACCTTTATCGATCGGGTCAAGGAGCAGTTCGCCTCCCCTTACCATTTCGAGCCCTATCACGAAAAAATGCGAACTCCTTTTGATTACTATAAGTTTGGCCTCGACTTTCTCCGCCCCCTTGTCGATCTCACCCACTCGACTGTGACGGGAATGGAAAATCTCGACAAAATGGAAGCTCTTTTGGAAAAAGGAGAAAATGTTGTCCTCTTCGCCAACCACCAAATCGAAGCCGACCCGCAGGCAATCAGCATTTTACTCGAAAAAAGTCACCCCAAATTTGGAGAAGAGCTCATCTTCATAGCAGGAACGCGGGTTACCTCAGACCCTTTTGCTATCCCCTTTAGTATGGGGCGGAACCTCCTGTGCATCCACTCAAAAAAATATATCGACCACCCTCCAGAAGAAAAGCATGAAAAGCAGATGCACAACAAGCGGACAATGGAGCGAATGGGCGAACTTTTCTCTGAGGGAGGGCATGCCATTTATGTCGCTCCCAGCGGAGGGCGAGACCGCGCTAATGAAGAAGGGGAGGTTGAAGTGGCCCCTTTCGACCCTCAAAGCGTCGGGATGTTTTACCTCATGGCCCAAAAATCAGAAAAACCGACCCACTTTTTCCCCCTTTCTCTTTCGACCCACCACCTCCTCCCCCCTCCGGAAACCACGGAACTTGAGCTAGGGGAAAGTCGAATCACTCGGGGAGGAGCGATCCACCTCCACTTTGGCGATGAGGTCGATATGGAAAATTTTCCAGGACTTGAAAAGGCAAAAGATAAGAAGGAAGAAAGGCAGATGCGAGCAGATTATCTGTGGCAATGCGTGAAAAAAAATTACGAACAGTTTCCTAAATAGGAGTGTCTCTCATGAAGTTTCTAATCGCATTACTGATGACAACCTGTCTTTGGGCAAATATATCCAAACAAGCTCAAGAGATTCAAGACCAATCGAGTTTGGAAATTCTCACTCCTTCTTTAAGCAAACGACAAGTAGCCAAGCTCCGTCTCGAAAATGGGCTAGAAGCCTATTTGATTTCTGATCCAGGAGCTGACCAGTCGGCAGCTGCCCTTTCAATGGAAGTCGGCTCTTGGGGCGACGATCCCAACTATCCCGGAATTGCCCACTTTTTAGAACACCTTCTCTTCATGGGATCGGAAACCTACCCCGAAGAAAGTGAATATGAAAAGCAAGTCAGAGACAATGGGGGCGTCTTAAATGCCTATACCGCTCCCGATCGGACCGTCTATATCTTTTCGGTGAATAACGATGCCTTCCCTGCAACGCTTGATATGTTCGCCCATATGTTCATCGACCCCCTCTTCAACCCTTCAGGAATTGGACGAGAACTCCATGCCGTCGATCAAGAGCATGATAAAAACATCGAGCATGATGGCGCGCGCGAGTGGATGGTCATGAAGGAAACAGGAAACCCCCACCACCCCAATGCTTCATTTAGCACCGGAAACAGTGAAACCCTCGGAGGAATCCCCCAAAAAGATGTCAAACGGTGGCACCGTGAAAATTATAGCGCCGACCGGGCCCATTTGACCGTCTATTCAACCCTTCCGATGGAAGAACTCAAGCCCCTTGTTGCAAATACTTTTGCTGCTGTTCCTAAACGGCCCGTAGACACCCTTCCCATTAAAGAAAAACTTTTTTCTGAAAAACAAGAAGGGCATGTCATCGCCATTCAGCCGGTCAAAGAGGTCCGCGACCTTTCTTTAAACTGGGAGCTTCCCTCTTCTTACGTTTCCAATCTAGAAAATCGTTCCCACACCCTTTTGGGGTATATTTTAGGAGGGCGCCACCCTTCTAGCCTGTACTCCGAGCTCAAAAAAGAGGAGCTCATTGAGGATGTCTCTTCTGGTTTTTGGCGCCTTGGAAAAGAATGTGGCCTATTTTCCATCAACTTTACCCTCACTCCAAAGGGTGCGGCCCAATTTGAAGCGGTAATCGAACGGACATTCCAAGCTTTAAACGGAGTCAAAGCCATGGGGATTCCCCCATACATCTTCAATGAAGCAAAAACCATGGCAAAGATCGACTATGAGTACCAGTCCCGAACAGCCCCCTACCATTTTGTGTCTCATCATGCTGCTGGAATGATCAATGAACCCTTGGAAACCTATCCCCTAAAAACGATTCTCCCTACCACCTATAATGTCGAAGAAACCGAAGCTTTTCTTAGCCTATTAAAGCCTGACACCTGCGCCTGCTTCCTAGTGGCCTCCCCCGAGCTAACCGGGATCACTCCAGATCACAAAGAGATGTGGTCAGGAGCAGAATATGCTGTGCAGGAATTCTCCGAAGAAACCCTCACTGCTTGGGCAAACGTTTCTCCCCACCCAGAGATCTCCATCCCAGAACAAAACCACTTTATCCCTAGCGATCTTAAGCTTGTCACCCAAGAGGGAACGGGTGAAATGATCGTCACTCCCGTTCCCACAAAACTCTTCGATGAAGAACGTGGCACCCTCTATTTTTGGGAAGATACGGAGTATCAAGTCCCTGAAGTCTCATGGACCCTAAGTTTTGCCACTCCCTCGATCGATGGAAGTGCCCACCAGTCGGTCCTCCTCGACCTTTACCTCTATACCTTGGATGAAAAACTTGCCCCCACCCTTTCCTTTGCTGAAGCAGCTTCCCTAAACACCTCTTGCCGTGCAGGAAACATGAAGCTTTACCTGCAGATCAACGGGTTTAGTGAAAAAGCCCCTCTCCTCCTTGAGAAAGTCCTGACCACTTTAAAGAGTTGCAAAATGACAAAAGAGGAATTTGAGCTCTATACAACTTCGCTTAAAAGTTCCTATGCAAACCAGGGAAAGGCGATGCCGATTGCTCAAGCCAATGAAATCTTAGGCAACCTCCTCTTCAACAACGCCCCCCTCCACACCGAAAAATTGGCAGCTCTCGAGTCGCTCACCTATGAAGAGTACCTCACCTTTGCAGATCACCTCTTCAAAGAGACCTACACCGAAGGAATGCTCATCGGGAATATGACCCAAACCGATGCCGAAAGGGTCTGGCAGATGGTTCAAGAAAAGCTCGGAAGCGCCCCCTACCCTAAAAAAGATCACGAAAGACGACAGATCCTCACCCTCTCTTCTTTCCAGGGGCCCTACAAAGTCTCCATGCAAACCGAAAGCTTAGGAAATGCAGCCATTCTCCTCATCCAAGAAGGGGTTGTCACCTTCCCAAAAAAAGCCGCTCAGCTGATCTTGAGCCAAGGGCTCCAAGATGACTTTTTTGCAACGCTCCGGACCAAGCAACAAACCGGCTACATCACCTATTCTGGGGGATATGAAGAAGAGGATCAACTCTACAAAGCCTTCATGGTCCAGTCAACGACCCACCAGCCCGACGAGCTGATCGCCCGCTTCGAACTCTTCCTCGAAACCTACGTCAAAGACTTTGAGGTTTCCCTTCCCGAAGGACGCTTTGAAGTGCTCCGAAGCAATGTGATCACCCTCCTCGATACGCCCCCCACCAACCTCTCTGCGATGAATGCCAACCTGACCCACATAGCCTTCACCCACAAGGGAGACTTTGAGCGGCGGAAAAAACTGATCGCCCACCTTAAAGAGCTCACCTACGAAGAGTTTAAAACCAAGGCAATCACCGCTATTTCTCGGCAAAACCCCCGTAGAATTGCCATTATGCTTGAAGGGAAGCAGCCCAAGGAAAAAACCTTCCGCTACGAAGGGATCACCGCCGACACCCTCAAAGCGCAAGGGACCTATATCTCTCTGCCTTAATCCAAAGGAAGAATCGCTTAACCTCTATCTTGACGAACTCCCCGGATCCACTCTCTTAGCTCCTCTTCCTAAAGATACGTTAGACCGCTCAAAAAAACTTGTACAAGCTTCTGTCAACCCAGAAATATTGGGTAGAAGGGGCCACATCTGGTAGCCCCAACCCCCACAGAACCCATCGTGCCGTTTTCCGGCAATGGGCTCTTCAATCATGGTCTCACAGTCTGGCCAAGCTCTCTATTCTTTTGTAAGGAATATAGATTTTTGGCCTTTCTAACGGAAAGGTTTCTAGGATTTTGTTGAACTTGTCCCATTTCAGATTCCCTTTTTGGCTTCGAGAGCTCAGCGTTTTCCTCCAAGTTTTCAATGTCTTGAAGTATACGTCATTCAGTGACTTCGAGTTGCCTCCTACTCCGTAATATCGGTAGTGACCTCTCAAAACTCTGTTGATCGCCTCTTTTTGGTCTCTTAGCTTAAAGTGTCTAATTTTCTTCAATAGCATCTTCATTTTTGAATGACTCCTTCGAAGCCTTTGCTTCTCTGTTTTCATCCCTACTTTGTAGTTGCCATTTCGGTTTTTAGAGCAGTACCACGTTAATCCTAGAAAGTAAAAGGTTTCTACTTTCTTCCCTCGAGATTTCCTCCACTTTTCTGCATATCTTCCAAACTCTATGAGTCTGGTTTTGCTGGGTTCAATCTCGAGCGAAAATTTCGCTAACCTTTTCTTTAGTACCTTTTGGAATCGAATTGCATCTGAGCGGTATTGGAAGCATACCACGAAGTCATCGATATATCTTACCAGGTATATCTCTCCTCTCATTCTGGGTTTCACCACTTTCTCGACCCATAGATCGAGGGTATAGTGGAGATACACGTTACTGATTAGAACACTGATTGGGCCTCCTTGTGGGGTTCCTTCCTCAATGGACTGATACTTTCCGTCTTCCATTACCCCAGCTTTTAACCATCTTCTAATGAGCGTTATTATTCTGGGATCCTTCACACGATGCATCATGAATTCTAACACCCGCTTGTGATCCAGACTTCCGAAATAATTCTTTAGATCAGCCTCGTAGATCCAACTTACTTTCTTGGTGCTTATTACTGTATTGAGGGTGGCTATTGCCTGGTGGGCACTTCTATTGGGCCTTCCTCCAAATGAGCATTCTAGAAAGTCTTGTTCATATATGGCATTAAGCACATCCGCTGTTGATTTTTGCAGTACCTTATCTTTAGTTGTTGGTAGTGCAATGGGTCGCATCTCCTTTTTCCCTATTTTGGGAATGTATGCTCTCCTCACTGGCGGTGGCTTATATCCTTTTCTATGAATCGATTGGATCATCTCTGGTGACCATTTCTCGAATTCTTTCCTGGCCTCTTCAACACTTTGGTTGTCGATTCCTACTCCGCTTCTTTTGGGAATCTTCTTTAGATTTTCCTTTAGAAGTTCTGGAGTAATGTGATGCGCAAGAGACGTAAATTTTTCGCTCTTGACACGTCGTGCTTTTTCTGCTACTCTATCGATTTCTGTTCTCATGTGAGGTATTCTCCTTACTTTGTATCAAGGACCTGTCCCCTCATTGCATAGGGAACATGTTTCCTTTCGATAGTTTCCATCATTGCTGACCGCTTCCCCATGTGCCTGGCTTTCCCAGACTCGGAGTACTATCAGTCAGTCTGACTCCTCTGATGGCGTTTCTCATACCTTGCATTATCGGCTTGTTTATGAGATACGGCTTCTCCCGACCATCAGAGGCCTCCCGCGTTCACGCGCAATCTTTTGTAAACATGCCATCAGCTCAGGTCCCGGAGGTCCTACTGCTGCTCATCAATTCGCAGCTTTCGTGCTGTCTTCCCCGTGGACACTAATGGGTCGACAACCTCACACATTATGTATTTCGGGACAGTATCCTGTTCACTTTTGTTACGGCCTGTTCACTTCCTGTCTACGCTTCACACCTCTTGTTCCACCTTTCGGTGTCCGCCAAGTGCGCAAGACTCGGTTAGCGGCTGCTGATTAGGCTTTGCCGCTGCGGCTTTTTCATTCCGCGAGATTACGCGCGCCTCGCGGCGCACGTGTCCTTTCATAGAGCATGTTTGAGATAAATTTTTTCTTTATGCTAAAGCGGCTGATCTGATAGCATCGCTCCTTATGGATTACAACGAAAAACTTCGTAAGATAGAAGCTCTTTTTGAAGGGGCAACAACCGATGGGGAGCGGAAGGCTGCGGAGCTCGCTAAGCACCGGGTTCTTGCTCGGTTTCAGGAGGAGTTAGCTTCTAACCCTATTGAATTTACTGTGAGGCTTGGGGATCGGTGGGGCAAAAGACTTTTTGTAGCTCTTTGCAATAAGTATGGGCTGAGGACTTATCGTTATAAGCATCAGAAGTACACGACGACGATGGTCCGGGTGGCTGAGTCCTTTATGAATGAGGTCCTTTGGCCGGAGTTTCAAAGGTACTCGGCTTCTTTGAGTGAGTTTGTCTCTACGGTTACGGATGATCTTATTTCGAAGATCCATGAGGTTGAGGAGGACACGATTGTGAGTGGGAAGGCTCTTCCTGCTTGAGGTGCTTTTGGTAGTTCCATGGAAGGTAGAGCTTGGGATTTTTTTGGATTTTGTCTTGGTGCTCTTGGATTGCAAGGAGATAGTTCCAGGGGTTCACTTTGTTGAGGACGCAGGTTTCTATTGTGCTCATTAGGATATCACCGATATTGGCACCTTTTTCGGTTTTGTAGAAGTAGGCATTTTTTCTGTTGAGAACGGCTCTTTTTAGGAGGCGTTCATCTTTGTTATTTGTGAGGGGGACTCCTGGTTTTTTAAGAAAAAGGGTGAGTCCTTCCCATTGGTTTGTGAGGTAGGTGATGGCTTTTCCCATACTGCTATTGGGCTCGACTTGTTTGGTTTCGATGAGCTGTTTGCAGTAGGCTTTGATCTGGTTCATGATGGGAGTGCTTTTTTCTTGGTGCCATTTTAAGCGGGCGTCTTCTTCGGGTGGGCCCTCTTTATCGTTTGCGAAGATTTTTGCAAACCATCCGATGATCTTCAGGACTTCTTTTGGGTGGTTGTCGGCTAGTTCATAGAACTTTCTTCTGGCGTGGGCAAGGCAGTTGGAGACGTCGGTTTCGTGGTCTTTGGGAATGTTGTGTCCTCCATCGCATTGCTGAAGCGGAGGCGGAAGGTTTTGGTTGCGAAGGTCAAGAAGGTCGTTCATGTTTTCTCCGGCATGTTGTCTGCCGGTAAAGAAAAGGGCGATTTCTGCTTGGGAGTTTTCGAGGATAGAGATGATTCCTGTGGTGAAGGTTCCTGTTCTTTTTTCTTCGCTTTCTGTTCCTAGTTTTTCTTTTCTTTCTTTTGCGATGCTTAGGATTCTTGCTGTGGTGTCATCGTTATGGAGGAGTTTACCTTGGGCTGCTTGGTGGCACATCTCGGCATAGATCTCAAGGAGTTGGTCAGCAAGGTCCGCTGTCATTTTCCAGAGCTCTGAGGCTGTGATGGGATTGCCTAAGATGTTTTGCATTTGTTCTTGGCGATAAAACGGAAGGCCCCCTCGGTATTTCATGAGTGATACGATGGCTTTAGCAGTTCGATCTCCTCTTGTTCCATTCATGATTTCTTGTGGGAGTCTTGCTGTAAAGGTTTTTCCACATAGGGAGCATCTAAGTCTTTCAGGTTTGTAAATCTCAACTTGGAGATGGGGAGCTCCAACGATTTGTAAGACTGTTCCCGGTGAAAGGTTGAAAAGCTTTCCTTGTTTGCAGTCAGGGCATAGATCTCCTTTCTTAAGGGTCTCATGAGCAATCTTGATGATTCTAGCTTCTGTATAATCGCTAGCAGGTCGGTGGCCACTTCCCCCTTTTTTCTTCTTCTTTTTCTCGGTGGGGTTACCATCTGGATCGCTACTTTTTGCATCTGACTGCTTGGGGTCATTTTTTTCTAAGAAGTCAAGGAGCTTAGATGCGGTTTCTGTTTTGATCCCAAAAACTGCCCTTAGTCTTTTGATTGAAAGTTTTTTTTCCTTTAAGGAGAGGTTGAGCCAGACCATCCCTTTGATCAATTCGATGAGAAGGGGATAGTCATCTTCGTTCAGGGACTTTTTTTCAAGACGATCGATTAACTCTTCGATCTTTTCTGGTTCAAGGCTAATTTGCTTTGGAGCTTTCATCATTCTAATATAAAAGGTATTAAGTTAAACTTTAATCATTATGTTATTTTTTTCCAATCTTTTTCGAAATTTGCTGATTGAGGGTTCCCATTCCATAGAAGGGTTTGTAGCTCTTTAACATCAAGCTCGTCTCTTGAGGGCCACCACTTGTACCTTCCTTGTGAGAGTCTTTTAATGCATAGCCAAAAGCCTTGGCCATCATAGAAAAGAAGTTTTAGTGTTGAGCGACAATTAGGATTGCCGCTTAACGACAATTATCTTTGCCGGTAAGAAACTCCTTGAATTAAGATCTCTTGCATGAAAGTGAGAGGTTAATATGACAGGGAAAAAGATTACAAAGCAACAGATAAGGATTTATATGGAATCTAGAAAGAA
>NZ_JAAEJV010000044.1 GCF_015356785.1 Candidatus Neptunochlamydia vexilliferae
GCTTGAGCTGTGTGATGGGAAACTATCACGCACAGTTCTTAGAGGAGGAAACCAGGGCAATCTGGTTTCCTTACTCTTTCACTTTTTCCTGAACAACAAACCCCTTATTTTTTTAAGTCTGCATACTTAGTTGGATGAAAGATACGTCGGGGGCAAGCCCCCGACGTATCTTTCTTACATATACCACCGATAAATGTGCGAACTTTTTACCTGTAAAGGTGAACAAGGCCGCTAAGAAGATATTGCTTCTTGTCCTTTTCATTTTTATAATTAAAGCTTTAGCAGGGGAAAACCAAAACTAGATCAACTATGGCCAGTTTATTTTCTCCACCGGCTCAAATAATGGCGACCTCACCTTTAGTGGCCTCACCACAAAACTTCGCTTCGATTTTTAAAATTTCTCTTGAAAATCAATTAAGAATCCCTTTTCATTAGGTGAAAAGTGATTCATCATGAAATTTAAGTTTGTTCTTTTCTTAGCTCTATCCCTTTCTCTTTTGCATGCCGAAAGTGAGATCCGGATGCGGGGTATTGAAGATCGTGTTGCAAAGCTCGAACAAAAAGGGGCACCCAAAGCAGCCCACCACCCCATCACGCCTTGTGCAGGGCCCAAGGTGCGCGGGGGACGGGATATTCACCTTTCTGCCGACTTTCTTTTTTGGACGGCGCGTCTTGATGGCTTAACCTATGCAAAGACAGGCTTTGGTTCCCTTGTTAACAGCCCTAGTCGGGGACGGGTACAAGCGGTCGATTGGAGTTGGGATCCTGGTTTTAAAGCAGGTCTGGGATGGAGTTTTTGCCATGGCTGCTGGGATATGCTCCTCCAATATACTTGGTTTTATACAAATGTCGATGATAGCAAAAAGTCAGAAAGCATGGTGCCTGGCTTTCAGATCTTCACCCCTGAAGATATCCCCCTTAGCATCCTCCCCTTTCAAAAAGGGAGTGCCCACTTTGATCTCCACTACCAGGTAGGAGACTTAGAGCTTGGCCGTAATTATTATGTGAGCAAGACATTGAAACTCCGCCCCTTTGTCGGAGCCAAAGGAACCTGGCAAAAGCAAGACTACAACGTCTTCCTTGATACGATCCCCATCACCACGAATTTCTTCCACTTCAAAACACGGATCGATCACTCCCTTTACGGCATTGGAATCCGTGGAGGACTGAATACCTCCTGGCAATTCTCAAAAAATGTTAGCCTCTATGGAAACATGGCCCTTTCTGGCCTGTGGGTCCACTACAATACCAATCGCAAGGACACCTTCACCCAAATTGCAAACGGGGAGCAAGTCGGCACCTCCATTACCACAACCAATATAGAAGCCCGCCTCCGTCTCATCAAACCCGTCCTTGAGTTTGCAATGGGCTTGCGCGCGGAAACCTACTACGGATGTGGCCGCTACCACGTCCTTGTCCAAGCGGGTTGGGAAAGTCAAATCTGGCTCAACCAAACCCTCTACATTAGCCTCAACAACAACTATGACCGCTTTGACCTCAGCCTCCAAGGGCTAACGGCAAAACTCCGCCTGGATTTTTAGCATGAGTAAGGTCTACGAAGGGGAAATCATCGATGGCCACATGCATCTTTGGGATCTATCCCGCGGAGAATATCCCTGGCTCCAGGGAGCCGACAACCACTTCGAAGATATCATCGGCGACTACAAGAAGATGAAAAGAAACTTCTTTCTTCCCGAATACCAAGAGTGGATCAAACCCCATCACGTCACCAAAAGCGTCCATATCGAAACCAACGCAGCCCCTACCAAAGGACTCCATGAAACCGAATGGCTCCAAAAAATTGCCGATGAAAAAGGTTTTCCCCACGGCATTGTCGCCTACGCCGACTTGAGCGATCCCGACATTGAAAATGTGACCAAAGAACAGTGTCAATTTCCCAACGTACGAGGCATCCGCCAAATCCTTTTTGAAAGAGAAGGAGAACCCAGTCTTCTGAATGCTCCCCATTGTCAAAAAGGACTTAAGTACCTAGCCTCTCAAAATCTCACCTTTGACATTGCCATCTTTGGCAAGCAGATAAAAGATGCCGCCAAAGTTGTCAAAGAATATGATGATGTGCTCTTTATTCTTGACCACTTGGGATGGCCTCTCGATGTCACAGATAGTGGCTTTACAAAGTGGAAAGAAGATCTTGCCTCCTTGGCAACCTGTCCCAACTGCTACCTGAAGCTCAGCGGTATTGGTCTTGTTTTCCAAAGGCTCGATCAGGAAAACATCAAGCGATTTCTCCATGCAGGGATCGAACTGTTCGGAGAAGACCGGTGTCTTTTTGGAAGCAATGTCCCTCCTGCTGCCCTCTTTATCTCCTATGCAGAGCTGATCGGCATGTTCAAGGAAGCCTTCAGTACCTTTGACATCAAGGTCCAACACAAGCTTTTCTACGAAAATGCCAAAGAGTTCTACGGCATCTAATACAACAATTTAAAAGCTTTAAATAATTATCGATAATATTGTCGACTTGTACTGTACAATTCTTTTGTTTTAAGCCCTCCAAGGATCCATATGCGGACTGCTCCGGGCAGCCCTTTTCAACCTAGCAGCTCTGGGCTGTCCCTTCGCAGGAGAGGTTTTTCTTTTTTTTCTTCCCCAGCGAACTGACGTGAGTTCCAGCCCGGAGGGTGCCGAAACGAACGTGGTGAGCTGTCCGCGGCTTCAAGGCAGCTCTGAAAAATCGATCCGACAGAGGGATCGTGCTGTGTTATGACACAGCCTCCCGAATGAGGATCGATTTAGCTTGCTGCATTCGAAGCTCAAGGGGCAGCAGGGGCGCCAGCCCTGACGTATCTATATGGATCTTTGGAGGTTTTAGCTGGTTTATAGATTAACCTTTATACAACACAAACCAAAAAGCAATAATCGAGGGTCTAATGTAAAGCCGCTTTACATTAGTAGGAAAGTTCCGGCTTCAGAAGAAGAATCCCCTCTTGAATCGCTTCGACAACGGTATCAACCTCTTCAAAGGTATTGTAAACCCCAAAAGAAATCCGAGAAAGGGAAGAGAGGCCAAAGCGGGCAAGGGTGGGTTGCGCGCAGAGGTGGCCGGTGCGGATAGCAATCCCCTTCAGGCCAAGGAGGGTCCCCAAGTCGAGAGAGTGAACATCTTCCAGAGTGAAGCTAATGATTCCACTCTTTTTCTTGGCATTGCCGATAATGGTCAGCCCATGAATCTCCTCGAGCTTTTCGGTGGCATAGCGAAGGAGGCGGTTTTCCCACTCTTCGATTTGCTCTTTTCCCACCGATTCGATATATTCAATAGCAGCCCCTAGACCAATCACTTGCGCAATAGAAGGGGTTCCTGCCTCAAACCGGAGGGGAGGCTCTTGATAGGTGGTCTTTTCCATGGTGACCGTTTCGATCATGTCTCCCCCACCCATCAAAGGAGGCATCTCCTTTAAAAGATCATACTTTCCGTAGAGAACTCCCACTCCCGTTGGCCCATACATCTTATGACCAGAGAAGGTATAGAAGTCCACGTCAAGCTTTTGCATATCTAAAGAAAGATGGGAAGCGGCTTGCGCCCCATCGATCAGAACCTTTGCCCCTGCCATGTGGGCAAGGTCGGTGATTTCCTTAATCGGGTTGATCGTCCCCGTGACATTGGCGATGTGAGCGACTGAAACAAGTTTTGTCCGCTCAGACAGCAGCTCCTGAAAGACATCGAGGCGAAGCTCTCCATTATGATCCATCGGAATAAATTTGAGCTTAAGATCTTTTTCTTCTGCAAGAAGCTGCCATGGAACGATATTGGAATGGTGCTCCATTTCAGAGATGATGATCTCATCTCCAGCCTTTAGAAAAGCTTTTCCGAAGGACTGGGCAACGAGGTTGATCGCCTCCGTGGTTCCCCGCGTAAAGACAATCTCCTCTTCTTGCCGTGCATTGATAAACTCTTGGACCTTAACACGAACCCCACTATACATTTCGGTCGAACGGGCTGCTAGTTCATAAACGGCGCGATGAACCGTCCCATACTCTTGCGCATAAAAAAGGATCATCGCATCGATCACACACTGAGGTTTCTGAGAGGTGGCTGCTGTATCTAAGTAGACAAGAGGGCGTCCATTCATCTTCCTCTTAAGCATCGGAAAACGTTCTCTGACCCGCCAAACATCAAATAGATCCATCGGATGACCTTATCTGCAAAAATTGATCGACCACTTTTCCATCCATCATCTCGGCGCAAAAACCCCGCGCCAAATGCCCCCTTGCCTCTTCTAGGGAAAGGCCTCGGGTCCTTAAGTAAAAAAGTTCCTCTTCCTTTGGCTGCGCACATGTTGCTCCATGAGAAGCTTTCACATCATCGGCAAAAATCTCTAAGTTGGGTTTACTCATCGCCTGCGCCTTCGAACTGAGAAGGAGATTGTTGTTGAGTTGATAGGCCTCTGTTTTCTGCGCCTCTTTTTCCACATAGATTTTCCCCTCAAAACTCGAACGTCCTCGTCCATAAAGAGCGGTCTTATAGTGTTGGTTAGAGCGGCAGTGGGGCACTACATGGCGAACATTGATAAACTGGTGAACCTCATCTTGACTTCCCACAATCGAAAGTCCCTTAAGGTCAACCTCACTATTTTCCCCTCCCAATGTCACTTCAATATCTTCCCTTTCGGTTGGGGCCCCCTTAGAAAAGGTAAAGGAATCGAGCTTTGCATCCCGCTTCAAGTGGGCACGTAAGGTATGCATCGCATATCCTTCGTGTTCCCGGTGAGCGTTGAGTGTCACATGAGCCCCCTCATCAAGAGTCACCTCTATATGCTCATTATAAAAGTAACTTCCCTTCCCAGTTGTCCGCCTTTCCAAGACCAGACGCGCCCCTTTCCCTAAAAAGATCTCCATTTTAGGGGCATAAAAAGCCCCCTCTTCTGCAAAAAACTCCCAGTTCAAAGAAGCCACTTTTCCTGGAGGGATGTAGAGAAAGCGCCCCTCTTGGTAAAGGGCATGACTTAAAAGAGCAAAAGGATTTTGCTCTTTCCCTAGAGCCTCGGTCCATCTCTTTTGCAATAAAGAACCATAAGACCCCATCGCCTCATCCAAAGGAAGAGAGATAATCCCGTCTGAGGAGCACGCATTTAGGGGGTCAATTTCCAGTAAAGCGGAAGTAGGCACCACATCTTTTGTACCGCATTCCTCCCCTATAGCGCCTGCGGCTATGGGGTCGTCATTTGGCATAAAATCTGTAGCGTCTACTCCGCTTTCCTTAGAAATGCACCCCCTGAACGCACACTCTGAGGAAGAAAGGGTACTCTCCCCCTCTTTCTTCTCAAAGGACATCTTATAAAGTCCCTTTAGAGAGACATACTTAAAGGGATCCCATTTCTTGGTCGGGAGTCCCTTTTTCACCGCAGCTTCCCAAAACTTTTGGCGCCACGGCTCGTTAGAAAGATAGGGTTTCAGCGTCTCCAAAAGTGTCACAGCAGTGTATACCCTTTTTCTTCGAGGTGAAGGGCTAGCTCAGGCCCTCCCGTTTCAACAATTTTTCCATCCACAACCACGTGGACAAACTGAGGCTTGATGTAATCTAAAAGGCGTTGGTAGTGGGTGATCAAAATGAGAGCATTGTCACTACCCAATTGCTTATTGACCCCTTCAGCAACGATGCGCATCGCATCGATATCGAGTCCCGAGTCGGTTTCATCCAAAATCGCTAGCTTCGGCTCTAAAATCGCCATCTGAAGCACTTCGTTCCGCTTCTTCTCTCCTCCTGAAAAGCCCCCATTGACATCCCGTTCTCCAAAAGAGGGAGGAATCTCCATCTCTTCCATCTTTTGCTTTAAAAGAGCCTGGAAATCCTCTTCTGAAAGGGGCTCTTTCCGCTTACTATTTAGAGCGCTTCGCAAGAAATCTGCATTACTCACTCCAGGAATTTCAACCGGATATTGGAAGCCCATAAAAAGACCCAAGCGGGCCCGGTCCTCAATATCCATCTCCAAAAGGTCTTCTCCCAAAAAGGTGATCGATCCCCCTGTGACCTCATAGCTCGGGTGACCGGCCAAAACCTTAGCGAGCGTCGATTTTCCCGCACCATTCGGTCCCATAATCGCATGGATTTCTCCCGGCTTTACAGTCAAAGAAAAGCCTTTCAAGATCTCCTTTCCCTCAACCGATACACATAAACCTTCAATCTTTAGCATGAACCTATCCGGGGTTAAAAAGTTTGTTTGATTTCTTCGATTTTTGAGCAGATTGCTTCCCTTTACTTCGATCACATTGTCCAAAAGATAAGGGTTCGAAGTAAAGGGGAGAAAGATGCCAAAAAGAGTGGAATAAAAAAAGTTTTTTAGCTCCTGATAGGTTCATCCGACTGACCTTTCTAACTTAAGTGTTAATAATTTTTGCGCTTCCGCCGCAAACTCCAAAGGAAGCTCCTTGATCACCTCTTCGCAAAAGCCATTGACAATCATCTGAATCGCATCTTCCATCGAAATCCCCCGCGACTGGAGGTAAAACAGCTGTTCTTCATTCATCTTTGAAGTCGAGGCTTCATGTTCCAGCTCTGCCGTCTCATTATGAACCTCAATGTAAGGGAAGGTGTTCGCACTACATGCATTCTTTACCAGCATCGAGTCACACTGAGTAAAGTTCCGTGCCCCTTCCGCCCTTGAAGAAATATGAACCAGTCCCCGATAGGTATTGGAAGACTCATCGGCTGAAATCCCTTTCGAAATGATCGTTGAGCTTGTCCGTTTTCCCAGGTGAATCATCTTCGTTCCCGTGTCGGCCTGCATTTTTCCATTGGTCAGCGCCACCGAGTAAAACTCCCCGACCGAGTCATCTCCCTGCAAAATGCAGCTTGGGTACTTCCAGGTAATCGCGGCGCCCGCTTCGACCTGCGTCCAAGAAATCTTAGACCGGTTGCCCGCGCACTTGCCCCGCTTCGTCACAAAGTTGTAAATCCCTCCCTTGCCGGTCTTTCGATCTCCTGCATACCAGTTTTGCACCGTTGAATACTTGATCTCCGCATCTTCATGGGCGATCAGCTCAACCACCGCGGCATGGAGTTGGTTTTCGTCATAAGCAGGGGCAGTACACCCTTCCAAATAGCTCACATAAGAGCCCGGCTCCGCAATAATGAGTGTCCGCTCAAACTGCCCCGTCTCCCGTTCATTGATCCGAAAATAGGTCGAAAGCTCAATCGGACTGCGCACACCCTTTGGGATGTAGACAAAAGAGCCATCGGAAAAAACCGCCGAATTGAGCGCCGCATAGAAATTATCCCCGATCGGCACCACCGTTCCCAAATATTTTTCCAGAAGCTCGGGGTATTTCTTCACCGCTTCACTCATCGAGCAGAGGACAACACCCGCCTTCTCAAGGGTCTCATAAAAAGTGGTTCCGAGCGAAACCGAGTCGAAAACGACATCGACCGCCACATTGCTTAGCCGCTTCTGCTCTTCTAGAGGAATGCCCAACTTATCAAAGGTTTTCAAGATCTCGGGATCGACCTCATCGAGGCTGCTCAGCTCCTGCTTCTTCTTTGGAGCTGCATAGTAGCGCATGTCTTGAAAATCGATCGGAGCGATCTTTAGGTGGCCCCAGTCGGGAGGGGTCATTTCCTTCCACTTTCGGAAGGCTTTGAGGCGGAATTCGAGCATGAAGTCAGGCTCCCCTTTCTTGGCAGAAAGGGCGCGGACCGTTTCTTCATCGAGTCCCTTGGGGAAAACCTCGGTCTCGATGTCGGTCTGAAAGCCATATTTGTATTCCTCTCTAGAGGAAAGGATCTCTTCTGTTGACATAGGGTCCAAGGATACTCTCTTTGTCACCTAATGTCAATGCATACCCATTCCGAGGCTTTCCCGCTGTAAACAATTTTGGAATTTTCTCCATGAAGAATTTTTCAGATTTTTTAGAATTAATTTGTAACTCTTTGATTATTAATTGGGGTCAAATTTTAGGCTTTTTTGAACTGAAAACTGCCTTCTCTGGGAAAAGCGATCACAGTTAGCCAAAGTTTGGGGTAAAGTTTTTTCAGCAGAGGTATTTTTCTCTATGAGAATTTAACAGCGAGAAACCCTCATTCCGACTCAAGATTTGGTTTTCCCTGCACCAGCACTCCAGCCTTACCCCTCTGCATCGCCCCTATCTCCCTTATAGGGAACTGCTTCGATCGGGCTAAATCTGGAGCGCTGATTTTTGCAAACCCTCAAATCTTGAGTCGGAACGGGTATAACTAAAAATTTTTACTATAGGTTCTCACAGAATCTCCAGATGGAGAATAAAGAATCCCTTTCCAATCACCAATATTTCGTGACTTGGAGCTAAAGTTTATCCCTAGGACCAAAATATTTTTTTCACTCAAGGAATATCTTTCTCTGTATTTCTTTTCTTCTGCTTGCTTAAATGCAATATCTGCTGTTCTATTTAACTTAAGCTCAAAGACAAAAAATGAATTCGAGGTTTCACACACGAGGTCTATTCGACCAGTATTTGTGGCTGTTTCGGCCTCTGTTTTAACACCAGACTTCTCTAAGAACGTAAAAAATACGGCTTGGTAAAATCCCTCTTTTGCATGCTGGAATATCTGGTATGGTATTTTTGCAAAGTGAGCATTTATTTTATCTATAAAACTCTCTAATTCCTTGTCCTCTAGTGCTTTTTTAACTTCTTTAGCAACACGGGTTACCTCTAAAGGGTTAACTTCTGTGAATTCCTCAAGAAGAGAGTTAAAAAAAGCATCCTTAACCTCTTTATTAGGAAAGTCAAGATCGTAAGAGTTTTCTTCTGGGTTATGCCCTCTTATAGTGAGATAACCTGTTTGAAACATGAGAGCAGCCAAATGAATTCGATCAATTTTACTGATATCAGAAAGGGTACTTTTTAAGACAGATGTTCCACATAAAGGGACAATCGCTTGGGGATGTTTTTTGATTTCCTCGATTAAAAAGGATGGGGTCCCTGTACTATACCAATAGCCTTCTGCTTTTTTGGTTTTTAGATAATGAAGCGTTGAATAAGGATTATAAATGAAAAGGGCTTTTTCCGAAAAGCGATAGCCATTGTACCACTTACGGATTTCGTCTATAACAGCCTCTTCTGTTACCAAATTCCCCTGTTGACCTCTTTGCTTGACAACCTCTTGAATATGATCTGAGAAAACCGTCTTAAGCTCGTCCTCAGTATACCCCAACATCCCAGCATATTCAGGACTCATAGTGATGTCTGTTAAATTGTTAAGTCCTGAAAAAAGAGAAACTTGAGAAAACTTACTTACACCTGTTGTAAGTGTAAACCGAAGCTGTGCATCCAAACCTTTTAATGTTCCAAAGAATCCCTTAAGAAGGTCTTTATTTTTTTTGGCGATATCAAGATTGTCCAAACGATCTATGATGGGTTTATCATATTCATCAACTAATACCACAACCTTTCTGCCATATTTATTCGACAGTTCGACAACCAGTGTATCTAAAGCCACCTGAACGTCAGTTGTAATAATAGATATGCCATATTCTTTGGCAATGATTCCAAGCCTTACTTTCAGTGCAGTTTCGAGTTGACTAGGGGTCTGGTTTGCGATTTTTGAGAAGTCTAAATATACAACTGGATGTTTATCCCATTCATAATCACTATTATAAATCTGACATCCTTTAAAGAGTTCTTTATTGCCACTAAAAATTTCCCTTAGAGTATCAAGAAAAAGAGATTTTCCAAATCTCCTGGGGCGCGACATAAAATAATGAGGAGCTCCTTCATCAATTAGCTCCCTAATAATCTCTGTTTTATCGACATAAGCATACTCACCTTTAACAAGAATTTTTTTTATGCTCTGAATCCCGATAGGTAACTTTTTCATTTAAGTGGGGTTTTGACTCCGCTTTCCCCCATTTTACGACATAAGCGCAAAGCATTCAACTACAAAATGTATACCCAAACAAGTTAAAGAACTGGTTTTTGCCCAGCTCCTAAGGGTCCCTCAAGAAATAAATGCTATAATTTGACTCAGCAAGACGCAAAAAAATTGAGCTGAATGAGGCGCATCCTTCCCAATAGGGAAGGGCAACGAAGAAGCTTAATTTGGCAAATTCCCAATTCTTCAGCTTGTTTGAGTATATTCCCATCAAACAATTTGGGAGGCAATCCGCTCCATAGCGCGAGCAAGATCCTCCGGGACATCGATCCCGAGGGCGTCATAGGCTGTCTCGTGGACCTGAATGGTGAGGCCATGATCAAGAAAGCGGAGCTGCTCCAGCCCCTCGGCTAGCTCTAAGGGCGACGGAGAAAGGGTAGAAATTTCTTTGAGGGCCTCTGCTGTGTAGGCATAGATACCGATATGCTTATAGTAGGTCACCTCTTCGAGGCCATCGCGGTCATAGGGGATCGGTGAACGGGAAAAATAGAGAGCTTTTCCCTTGTGATTGGTGACCACTTTGACCACATTGGGGTCTTCGATCTCTTCTTCGCTATTGATCTCTTTTTTGAGAGTCCAGATGTCGTGGGGAGCATCGGTCGATTGGAGGAGGTTTTCGATCATTTCCCGATGGATAAAAGGCTCGTCCCCCTGCCAGTTGACCCAGATGTTCCCTTTTAGGGTCCCTTGCCTTTGCAGTTCGATGAGGCGGTCGGTTCCCGATTGGCAATTGGGGCAGGTCATATGGTAACTCCCCCCGAAGGAGTCGATGAGGCGGGCTGTTTCCCGATCATCGATCGCAAAGGCAACCTCATCAAACATCTCGCTACTCGTCGCCGCTTCCCACACCCATTGGAGTAGCGGTTTTTCCCCAAGCATAGTGAGCACTTTCCGTGGAAAGCGGCTTGAGGCAAGTCTTGCTGGAATCACACAAACAACTCTCATAATAATATCTCCATGGTTGCGCGGAGGCCCGCTTCGAGCGACCACTGGGGTGTAAAGCCAAGGGAAGAGACCTTTGTTCCATCCATGGCGTAGCGGAAGTCATGACCGGGACGGTCGGTCACAAAGGTGATCAACGCTTCAAGATTTTTCTCCGCGGTCATCTCTTCGGCGACCTTCAGAATCAGACGCAAAAGGTCGATATTTTTCATCTCGTTCCCTCCCCCAATATTATACACCTCTCCCTTTTTCCCCTCTTCCAAAATGGTCCAAATGGCACGGGAATGGTCTTCGACAAAGAGCCACTCGCGGATGTTTTCCCCTTTGCCGTAAACGGGAAGGGGCTTTTTACCCAGGGCATTTTGGATCATGAGGGGGATAAACTTTTCGGGATACTGGCCCGGCCCATAGTTGTTGCTAGCATGGGAAAGGGTGGTCGAAAGGTCATAGGTTACGGCATAGGCGCGAACAAAATGGTCAGAACTTGCTTTTGAGGCGGAGTAGGGAGAGTTAGGACGGTAAGGAGTCTCTTCGGTAAAGATTCCATCAGCACCTAAAGCCCCATAAACCTCATCGGTAGAGATGTGATGGAAGTGAATGTTCGGGTGGGTGCGGACAAATTCGAGGAGGTTACAGGTTCCCAAAATATTCGTTTCAAGGAAGGGGGTGGGATCGGTAATGCTCCGATCAACATGGGTCTCTGCGGCAAAATGGACGATGGCTGTAAGCGGTTTTTCTTTGTGGATTTCTTCAAGGACCGAGCGATCCCGAACGTCTCCTTTGTAAAACGCGTAGCGGGAATCCTCCTCGACTTCTTTGAGGTTATCGAGGTTGCCCGCATAGGTGAGGAGGTCGAGGTTCGAGATGTGGCCTGTAAACCCAGGCTGCGATAAAACGTAGCGGATAAAGGCCGATCCCATAAAGCCGGCGCCGCCGGTCACTAGAAGGTGGGCTTGATTAAGATTCGAAAGCATGGGCAAGTACCTCTTCTAATCCCTTTTCCCAGTGGGGAGGTTGAAGGTTTTCTGTTAGGAGGATGGATGAAGCGGGCCTTTTGGCTTTACCAAACTTCTCGCTTGTAACCGGCTCGATCGTATGACACCGGAGGGGATGGTTTTTCTCTTCAAGCTTCCGCTTGATCGTTTCAGCAAAGCCATGCCAGGTGGTCTCCCCTTCATTGGCAAAGTGAAAGGTTCCCGATGCATCGAGAAGGGAAAGGGCTGCTTCTGCCAAGTCGTCAGCGTAGGTGGGGCGCCCCTTTTGATCATTGACAACACTTAAAGTTTCTTGCTGTTCCATGAGGCGGATCATCGTCTTGACAAAGTGACTTCCCTCTTGGCCAAAAAGCCATGAGGTGCGGATCAGGCACGCCTCGGGATGAAGCTCCTTTTCTCCCGCTTCCTTACTTTTGCCATAAATGGAAAGGGGAGCTGTTGGATCGCCCGTCTGATATCCCTCTTTTTCTCCATCGAAGACGTAGTCGGTTGAAAAGTGGATCAGCTTTTTTCCATGTTCTTGAGCAAGTTTTGCAAGTAAAGCAACTGCATCTCTATTGAGAGCAAAGGCGCGCGCCTCCTCTTCTTCGGCTTGATCCACTGCTGTGTATCCCGAGCAGTTGATAACATGGGTAAAGTGCATCGTCTCAAATTGGGCGCGAACGCTCTTTTCATCTTCAACGTCAACCTCTTTTCGGGTGGTCGCCACATGATCAATTCCTTTTTCAAGACACTTCCGTCGCATGGCGCTTGCTAAAAGTCCCCGCTTCCCAATAATCCACAGTTTCATAATAGGTTCTGCCCTCGAAGTTTAGGGCTATTTTTGTCTCGCTCCGAGACGATCGGCTCTTTAACCGGCCACTCGATCCCCACCTCAGGGTCGTCAAAGCGAAACCCTTTTTCCGTTTCACTATTATAAGGAGCACTTGTCTTATAAAGAACATGCGCCTCGGGGCTGACCACACAGAACCCATGAGCAAAACCCACCGGAACAAAGAGCTGATGGTGGTTTTCTCCATCCAGGTAAACCCCTTCCCACTGTCCAAAAGTAGGAGAAGAGAGGCGGATATCAACAATGACATCGTAAATTTTTCCACTTGCGACGCGGACCAGCTTTGCCTGCCCCGGCTCCGATTGGAAATGCATTCCCCGAATCGTCCCTTCTTTCGAGTAAGAGTGGTTATCCTGGACAAACGAGCAGTCGATCCCCTGATCAAGGTAGCGTTCGACCTGGTGACTCTCAAAAAAGTAGCCCCGTTCGTCCCGAAAAACCTGGGGCCGAATGAGCTTTACCCCTTTTAACTTTAATTCTTGAACTTCCATTGCCTCTTGATTGTAGCAAGGCAACCAAATTAAGGGAAACAGGATTTCTTGAAACACTCAAAACCAAAAAACATACAGAAAATATTTTGATCTATTGTTTTTCAGAAACTTATGAAAAACAGTTTGGATCACCAAATCCAGAAAACGTGATTTGGTGATCCAAAACTTCGAAAAAACCTGGGTCACTAAATTCTGTTTTGGTGTTTTAGTAAGCTATTGTAAATCCGGATTTACATCTGAGCGGCAATGGTCCCATGACGCAGGTGTGTTTTGTCCCTTCTGTAAGAGTAACATGAAGGATCGTCATAGGTGCAGATTTCGGCAATTTCGATTTGCCCTTGAGGAACCCCTGCAGTCATCAGCTGCATGGTAGAAATTTTCCAAAAGTCGAAGTAGGTGGGGCGGACCTGGAATCTCCAAAACGCTTGGGGTAATTCTTCCCGATAGTGTTTGAACTCGGCATTGTCGGAGCCGAGGCTGGGCCCAATGCAGACGATGAGGTGGGCAGGGTCAGCCCCCAAGCTCACCATGGCATCGATCGTGTTTTGGTAGATGTTTTGGACGCTCCCCCTCCAGCCAGAGTGGGCCGTTCCCAGTACCTTAGCAATTGGATCGTAAAAAATGGCAGCTTGACAGTCGGCATGGCGGATCAGAAGTCCCATCTCTTTTTCCTTCGTCACCATCCCATCATAGTTTTCAATATGGGTGAGTGGAATGTCATAACGTTTCACTTCAAGGATGTCGGCGCGGTGACACTGCTTGAGCTTGACCCCCTTTTCAATTCCCAACGCATCAAAGGCTGCAGGGATATTTTTTTCCTCTCCTAAACCAAAAACTCCATGTCTTACTTCTGGAAACTTTTGAAGAAGCTCAAACTCGAGCCACTCGATTCCATTTTTCTTTTTTCTTCGCATCCACTATTGTGTAACATATGAGCTACTTTATCTTTAGGCTGCTAAAGAATAAAGTTGTGTTAAATTAAAGAAGTAAGTTACCGTCTGACTTTTAACAAACGCGGAAGATTGCTATGCATTACGAGATTTTCAAAACCATTGTCTTTGTTCTTCTCTTCACCTTTTCTACTTATGCCATCTCTAAGGCGCTGTGGATGCTTGGACTAAAAGGAAAAGCACAAAGCTTTAGTAAACTATGGGGAGCCATTTCTCTTTTAGTGGGTGGTATAGGTTCGGCAATTGGCTTAGTTATTTTGTCGAGATTATTTGTAGGTGGGAGTTAGCATGAAATTTTTGGCAATGTTTTTTCTTTCTTTAATTGGGTTTACTTCTCCTTTATGTTCAATGAACATCCAAACTATCGGCCAAGAAGTAACAGAAAGAGATTTGTGTCACAAGGTTTTAGATTGTTTTAACTTTGTTGATGGGGATTTTTCAATTGAAGGGGCTGTTGAAGATTTGTGTAAAGCTCGAGGATTACTCGTGGAGAAGGGATACAACGCTCCCCTCCTATCTGTAATTTTTGAAAAAACTTTTGAAGGTATAGAGAGCCAAGGCATCTCCTTAGATGGGGGATTTGTTGAGGACTTATATGAATTGGTTTTGTCAAAAGAAACCGATGGAATCAGGAATGCCTCTTTCTACTCCCAGTCTCAGTATCGTCCTAAAATATACCCAAACAAGCTCAAGAATTGGTTTTGGGCAACGCGAAAGCTGTCGAAAATCCAATTCTTGAACTTGTTTGGGTATAATCCAAGTGAAAAAAAAAGACAAAAAAGAGGTCCAAGTTCCCGATGGGGTGGCTATAGGGTTCTGTAAAGCACTAGCTGGTGGGTTACTGTGCATAATCCCAAGTGGAATTACGCAAACGCTTGGGACAGGCCTGATTTTATCAGGAGTTAATTTGGAAGACGACCTAAATCGTAGACAAAGGATGGGAGCTAAAAATATATCATGGCCCCCTTTAAATCGACCGAGATATCCCCATAGAATTATTAGTGTGTAGTTTTTTTCAATATGGGTCAGCGGGGCGTCATAACATTTCACTTCAAAGATATCGGCGCGGTGGCACTGTTTGAGCTTGACCCCCCTTTCAATTCCCAACGCATCAAAGGCTGCAGGGATATTTTTTTCCTCTCCTAAACCAAAAACTCCATGTCTTACCTCTGGGAACTTTTGGAGAAGGTCAAACTCGAGCCATTCGATTCCATTTTTCTTTTTTCTTCGCATCCATTAATATTTACTATATGAGCTACTTTATTTTCATCAAAATATCGATGCGGATACCCCTTCCTTTAGGGAGGGGAGGAAGCATCGCTCCTTTTTAGATTGTTTAATTTGTAGCCATGGTTTAAAATAGCTTGTATGAAACGAACCATTTCTCTTAAGTTGACCCTTTCTGATAAAGATTTTGAGACCCTTTTGGAAACGCAAAAGTGTTTCAGCCGAGGCTGTAATGCAATTGCTCTTCAAGCTAAAG
>NZ_JAAEJV010000045.1 GCF_015356785.1 Candidatus Neptunochlamydia vexilliferae
TGCCAGTCCCTTTTTGGTTAAATGGGGGTAAAGCTTACCGGCAGCCCTTGGGGCTGCTCCTCACCGTTAAGCTCCTCGCTCTGCGAGGATGTCCTAACTCATGCACTTCTGCAACCATAACATCTTCATCTGCTTTGTTGCAACTCCTTGAAAGCTAATAAGCTTCCTGCGGATTTGCGCTGCGCAGCTAAAGCGCTATGGCACCAGAGTCGAGGCAAAGGTTTTAAGGCTTTTTCCCGAAGGGGAAAAGAGCTCTCCTTTCCAGTCGGAGATATTGCGGGACTGGGAGCTAAAGTTGACGCCAAGAACGGCAAGGTGATTTTCTCCTTGGCTATATTTTTCTTTGTATCTGCGTAGATCTGCTTGTTTGAAGGCGCTCTCCCCATCTTGGTCGAGCTTAAACTCGATAATATAGGTTGTCTTGTCAATGTCAAATGCTAGATCAATCCGCCCGATGTTTGTAGGGTCCTCTCCTCGTGTTTTAATGCCCATCCCTTCGAGAAGAATCATAAATATCGTGTGGTAAAACCCTTCTTGGGCTTCTTTATATAGGTGGTAGGGGATTTTTGCGAAGTAGACATTGATTCGGTTGAAAAAGGGTTCAAGGTCATGGTTTGCGAGATAGTTTCTGCACTCTAACGCTTTTAGAGGGTGTCATCAACAGCTGATCAATCCTTAAGCGCTTCCTATGGTAATTTTCATCGTTGTCCTCCTTCGAAAGCCCGATTTGGGCTTCCTGCATCGGACGCCTTGAACTTTCCTCATAGGAAGCGCTTCTTTATTGAGCATCTGTCGACGACACCCTCTATTGAAACAGCTGCGGGGCTGATCTTTGCAAACTTTTGAATCAAGGAGTCGAAAAAGGCGCGCCTCACTTCTTGGTTGGGGAAGTCGAGTGTGTAGATATCTGTTGTGAGATCATAGCTTTGAAATGTGAGGTAACCCGTTTGCCACATAAGAGCCTTTAGATCAATATCGTCTAGATCGCTGATCTCAAGGATCTCTGAAGGTTTCGCTTTAATCCCACTGAGCTGGAATGAGGGGGTAGGCATTTTTTTTATAAGATCGATGAGGAAAGAAGGGGTTCCTGTATTATACCAAAAGCTTTGTGGTTTCCCTTCATCCAGGTAGTTGAGTGTTGAAAAAGGGTTATAAACGGGGTCTCCCTCGTAGGAGAAATGGTATCCGTTGTACCACTGCTTCATTTCGTCTAGAATCTCTTGGGTCGGGCAGGCTCTTTGTTGGGAAAGGTCTTCGATGTGGTCTGAAAACCCATGGGTGATCTCTTCATGAGAATAGCCAAAAAGGGTAGCATAGCGGGGGTGGGTGGTGAGATCTTTCAGGTTGTTAAACCCTGAAAATAGGGAGACCTGTGAGAATTTACTAATTCCTGTAATAAAGGTCATTTTTAAATGCTTATCTAAGCTTTTAAATGATCCGAAAAAATCTTTTAGTATGTCTCTATTCGCTTCTGCAATTTCAATATTTTTGAGATTGTCGATGATAGGTTTATCGTACTCATCGATGAGTACGGCAACTTGGCTTTTATACTTGCTTGATAGTTCGACAACCAATCTGTCGAGGGCGACTTGAATATCGTCTGTGATGATCGGGACGGCGTGCTTTTTGGCAATAATCTCTAACCTTGTTTGCAAAGCGCTTTTAAGCTGGTCTGGCTGGTTGTTTGCAATTTTCGAAAAGTCTAAGTGTACAACGGGGTACTGCTTCCACTTATAGCTGCTTGAGGCAATCGCACATTCTTTGAAGAGCTCTTTATTTCCTTTGAGGATTTCCTTGAGGGTGTTGAGGAAAAGGGACTTTCCAAAGCGGCGCGGTCTTGCAATAAAGTAGTGTTTCCCTTGCTCGATCAGGTTGTAGGCGAACTGTGTTTTATCGATATAGACGTAGTCTCCTTCGATGACTTCAGAGATCGATTGAAGTCCTATTGGAAGTTTTTTCATTCGGAGGTCCTTGTTTGAAATATTTTAGCCCGTTCTCCTTGAGGGAAGAAAGGATCTTCAATTGTAAGACTTCTAATCGGAAGCTTTTTCATCTGAGCCCAAATTAGGTTTCTCCGCATTTTAGCGCAAGTTCTCTTTTTTTAACATTTGAAAAAAAGACTACCAGTCTCTAAAATGTACTTAAACATTACATTGGGGTGTTACCATGTTAAAACTTTTTATCCTATTATTGGCTAGCCCTTTGTGGGCACTTCAGATCTCTAATCCTGTAACAGTCTCTTTCCCGGAAGAAGCGATGATTCGAGAGTGCTCAGTAGCGCTCAATGCGAAAGGGGATATGGCGGTGGTTTGGAACTACTCCATGGAGGAAGGGGAGGAGGTTATTCATGTAGCGCTAAGGAAGACTTGGGGGGATTGGATGCTCCCTAAGGAGGTTTCTTTCCGCGAAGACAGGGTTAAAGAAATATCCTTGGATGTCGATCCAGAAGGGAGGGTGGCTGCTTACTGGAGAGGTGGGAATGGTTTTCAGGCGAGTTACAAAGAGGAAGGATCTCCTTGGTCGCTTCCAGGCCTTTTGACAAAGCCTGGAAACTTTGATCAGTGCATGGCTTTAAGTGCAGAGGGGGAGGTTATGAGTTCTAGGTGTATCCTCGGCACCATTGAAGTGATCTCCCGTTCAAGAAAAGGTGCCTTACAGGAGAGCTATCTTATCGATCCAGTCCAGCCGGTTGTCTTTTACTCCAGCATCGTGAAGGGAAGCTCTGGGGATGCTTTGATTGTTTGGCCTGACTACTATCATGGAGGTACAAAGATTAAAGGGTCTTGGAATGGAGACGTTCCTCAGTCTCTCTTCAATATCCCTTCTCGGTTTGGTTTGGAGCAGGCTGTTATTCATGATGTGCGAGGAGTTTTTGAAGAGAGCCGTGAGGGGGTTCTTGCTTGGTCTCAGCAGTATCTCTTCTCTCCTGAAGGGGAGCAAGCACCCCTTTTAAGAGCTGCGATTCACCTTAATGAAAGCTGGTCTCCTATTTTTGACTTAGCGGAATCTCGAGGAGATTATGGAATTGCTTCAGACAGCGATGGGAATGTGTTGATTGTTTGGGAAAAAGGGGGAGCGTTAAAAAGGGTAGGAGAGGAGAGGTTTACCCCGATTGAGCTTCCTGAGGAGCTCATCGGATGCCGAGACATCAAGGTGAAGTGGAACCCTAAAGGAAAGTTTGTCTTTTTTGGAAAAAAGGGTGGGGTGTATGGGGCGGAGTTCTGTTTTGAACAGAGGGCCTTTTTGTCTCCGGTTTTAATCGCTTTGAACTGTAGGGGTTATGATGCTGCTTTTTCGGCTAATGGAAGGGGGCTATTTGCTTGGATTTCTCCGGGCAGATTCGTGAAAGTAGTAGACCTTTTCTGAAATTAGTGAAAAAGTTGAAGGCTTTGCTATTGTGCTGTAAAATGGAGGGAGAATAGGAGAAAAGCTAACGCATGAAAAAATTACCAATCGGTATCCAAAGTATTCGTGAAATCCTTGAAGAAGACCAGGTTTACGTTGATAAAACACGGTTTGCCAAGGAGCTGATATCAGCAGGTAAGCACTACTTTATCTCCCGCCCTAGAAGGTTCGGGAAATCCCTTTTCCTCAATACACTGGAGGAAATTTTTAAGGGGAATAAAGAGCTATTTAAAGACTGCGAGATTTATAATACTGACTATGACTGGCAACAATATCCGGTTCTCTACTTTGACTTTTCCCAAATTCTAAGCACTTCTGCTAACGAGTTAGAAACAGCTCTAAAAGAAACCCTCGAAGATGCTGCTGCAGCGTATGGCCTATCCATAACAGGTGCCTCTAGTCAGTCTCAGTTAAGAAGGCTTGTGACAAAGCTTGCTGAGAAAAATCGGGTGGTTATTTTAGTCGATGAGTATGATCACCCAATTATCAACCACTTAAAATCTCCTGAGCTTGCTGAGAAAAATCGGGATCTTCTTAAAGACTTCTTTGGAACGCTTAAGAGCTTAGACAGGTACTTGAAATTCACATTTATAACAGGGATTAGTAAATTTTCGCGAGTCTCTCTTTTTTCAGCCCTTAATAACTTAAAAGATATTACAATGGATCCTAAATATGCCGGAATGATGGGCTACACAGAAGAGGAGGTAAAATCCTACTTTGCTGAGCATATCCAATCGATAGTATCCGAGCGTCAAGAGACGTCAAGGGAAAAGGTTTTAGAGGAGATTCGAGAGTGGTATAACGGTTACCGATTTTCTAAGAGCGATCTTTGTGTCTATAATCCTTTTTCGACCCTTAACTTTATGGATGAAAAAGAGCCCGCGGAGTATTGGTATACCACTGGCACACCTTCGTTTCTGATCGATCAACTCAAAAACCACCCTCAGTCAATGATTTCACTTGATGGAACAACAGCAAGGGGGGATGAGTTAATGGATATCAGCTCTCTAGATGATATCGACCTAAAAGCGCTCATGTACCAAGCGGGATACTTTACGATTAAAGACTATCATACTCTCTCAAAGCGGTATCACTTGGGGCTCCCCAATGAAGAAGTTAGAACAGCTTTTATGAACTCCCTTACCAAACACTTTACGAACAAGATCGATGTGAGATCTTCTGAAAGGTTTGTAAAAGCGCTAGAGAAATATGAAGTAGAGATGCTCTTTGATCATGTAAGAGTAGGATTTTCCAGCTTTGCTTATCAAGTGTTTGCAGGGGCGCAAGAGCGAACCTATCAAGCAATGCTTCTTCCAATGCTACACGGTATGGGGTTTGATCCCTTGTCGGAAAGGGCAACGAGTACAGGTCGCATCGATGTCGTGTTGGAAGTGCCCAAAGTCACCTATATTATGGAACTCAAGCTCGATAGCTCAGCAAATACAGCCCTTAAACAGATCCTTCAGAAGGAGTACTTTAAACCCTATCTCCATAAAGGGAAAGAAGTTGTCATCTTAGGGGCAAATTTTTCTTCAGAGGAACATAATGTCTCTGAGTGGAGGGGAGAGGTCCTCTCTCAATCTGGAGATAAGATTCGCGAACTTTTTTCAACTACCCCTTCATAAAATCTAGCCTTTTGTTTAGAATAACTCTTCCAGTAGAACAAGGAGTTTGGTATGCCAAGAGGTAAAAAGTTAACCCCAACCGTCAGTGAGAAAAACAAAAAAGGTGAGGTTCTTGAAGCCTATTATGACCTTTTAGAGGAGCTCAAGGCGCAAAAAGAAGAAGCGCCGGTCAAAGAAAAGCAAGAGAGAGAAAAGATCGTTGAAGTCGCTAAGGGATTTTCCCTAGATGAGATCATTAAAGGTCTTGCTGGAACAAAACTCAGTATCAGCAAATGTCTTGAGTCTCTTGAGACCCATCTCCTTGAAGAGTACAAAAAGTTTATCGATCTTCAGAAGAGTGTCGATGTTTCCAAAAAAGAGCTCGAAGAGCTCCACGATATCCGTTTTCAGACGGGGAGTTTAGAGGCCCTGATCGAAACCCAAAGGCGGTTTAAGGAAGAGACCGATGAGGAAATCGCTGAGGAAAAAGAGAGCTTTGAAGAAGAGATGGCTCGAAAAAAAGCCGAGTGGAAGGAGGAGAAAGAGACAACCGAAAAAGAGAGAGCTCGAGAAGAAGAGGCCTACCTCTATGATCGGGAGACAAGTCGAAAGAAAGAAAAAGATGCTTATGAAGAGAAGAAGCAGACCTTAGAAAAAGAGCTCCAAGAAAAGGTCTCCCAAACAGAAAGTGAGCTAGAGCAAAGGGAGCGTGAGCTCTCCCAAAAGGAAAAACATCTTGAAGGTTTAACCGCTCAAGTTGAAGGATTTCCTGAAAAGCTCGATGAAGCGGTTGAGAAAACCCGCACCCAGGTTCAAGAAGAGGTACAGAAGCAGTACCAATTTGAGATAGAGCTTTCCAAAAAAGAGGCCGATGGGCAAAAGACCCTTTACGAGCAAAAAATTGCCTCCTTACAGCTTAAGATTAAAGAGCAACACGAGCTGATTAAGCAGCTCACAGAGCGGGTTGATGAGTCGGGACGCCAGGTCCAAGACATCGCTGTTAAAGCTGTTGAAAGTGCCTCGCAAACAAAGGCGCTAGAGACCCAGTGGGAGCGTACGAGACAAGCTGCACCTAAGGAATAAAATTTTTCTTTATGAAAAATTTGCATCGTTGATAAACTTATCCCTTAAAATATGAGGGAGGTTTATTACGCAAAACTTCGGGCTGATGTGCTTAGTAGAAAGGTCTTAGGTTTTGCTCTCGAAATTTATTGCTAGGTCTTCAGGGACCTTTTCAGAAACTTGCGATTTTTTTGCCTCAAAAATAGTGCCCGACTATTTACATTCGGCAAAAAAATCGCAAGTTTCAAGAAAACCTCCTCTGAATCCCTTAGCCCTAAATTTCAAGAGCACTAGGGAGCAAACATTTTAATGCTCTCTCCTGAAGGGGACAAGAGCTCTCCTTTCCAGTCAGAGATATTGCGAGATTCAGAGCTAAAGTTGATTCCCACAACTGCAACGTGGTTTCCGTTATGGGTGTATTTTTCTTTATATTTGCGTAGGTCTGCCTGCTCAAAAGCAGCGTGACCATCTTTGTCCACCTTAAACTCGATGATGTAGGTGGTGTTTTCTAATTCAAAGACAAGGTCAATCCGTCCAATATTTGTAGGGTCCTCAGCGTGGGTCTTAATTCCCATCCCTTCGAGGAGAATCAGAAAAATACTGTGATAGAAAGCCTCACAAGCATTTTTAAATAGGTTATAGGGGATTTTTGCAAAGTAAACGTTGATACGCTCAAAGAAAGTAGAAAGATCATGATTGGCTAAGTCACTTCTGCATTCCAAGGATTGGAGGGAGACATCTGCAGGACTAATTTTGGCAAACTTTTGAAGTAAAGAGTCAAAAAAGGCCCGCCTGACCTCACGATTGGGAAAATCGAGCTTATATAGGTCTCTTTTAACGTCGTAACTTTGAAAGGTTAGGTAACCCGTTTGCCACATCAATGCTTTAAGATCAATGTCTTCTAAGTCGCCGATATCAATAAGCTCAGAAGGCTTAGCCTGAATACCACTGAGCTGGAAAGAGGGAGTGGGCATCTTTTTGATGAGTTCAATTAAAAAGGATGGAGTCCCTGTGCTATACCAGAAACTTTGAGGTCGCCCTTCATCTAAAAAATTTAGAGTGGAAAACGGATTATAAACCGGGGCTCCTTCGTAAGAAAAACGGTACCCATTATACCACTGTCTCATCTCACTTAAGATCTCTTGCTTGCTCTTATTCTCTCTTTTTTTCATTACGGCTGCAATATGATCTTGGAAAGCATGAGTGATTTCCTCTTCTGAGTAGCCAAAAAGGGTCGCATACTTCGGACGAGTAGTCATGTCTTTTAAGTTATTAAGTCCTGAAAAAAGGGACACTTGAGAAAACTTACTAATTCCAGTAATAAAGGTAAACTTCAAATACTCATCTAAACCTTTCAGGGCCCCAAAAAAGTTTTGGAGAAGATTTCGGTTTTTTTCTGCAAGGTTGATATCTTTGAGATTGTCGATAATAGGTTTATCATATTCGTCGATTAAAACGGCAACCTGTCCTTTTTTTGCAAGGGCTTTAACGATATCGATCAAGCCCTCTTTTGGGGAGGATATTTCGTTAGAAATATGGTAGGTGTCAGCGATTTGTCCCAGTGCTCTTGTTAAGCTCTTTTCTAAGTCTTCTTGGCTACCTGTTAAAATTTGCGTAAAGTCTAGGTGAACGAAGGGGTGGGCTTCCCATTTATAGTCGGTTGAGTAGATGGCACATTCTTTGAATAGCTCTTTATTTCCCTTTAAGATCTCCTTGAGGGTATTGATAAAAAGAGATTTTCCAAAGCGGCGCGGTCTTGCAACAAAGTAGTGCTTACCTTGCTCGATAAGATCGTAGGCAAACTGTGTTTTATCGATGTAGACATACCCTCCATTGATGACTTCAGAGATCGACTGGAGGCCTATCGGTAATTTTTTCATCGAATCTGCTTATTTAAGACATTTTTTACATCTTCATAATACAGCTTAAAAGGTTTAAAATCTACAAACTTTCTTCTTTACAAAAAGTTTATATGTCTGCGATAGTTGGCCATTTAAAGCTCAAGGAGGTTTACCATGGCAAGTTCATCCAATGCAGGAAGTATCGTAGAAAGAACCTATAACACAACCGTCCAGTACAAACCTGGAAAGTTTCAGTGTGGCAAAATGGGGGATGTTTACTTTAGTGCAAGCTCCCCAGCTCTTAAGGAGCGGCAAAATCAAAGAATTATGTGTCTTAAGGATAAACACCTTCATGAGTTCCAAGAGGAAAAGATCCTTAAAAAAGTTGTTTCGGGGCAAGATGGGCGCCAAAAGATTGAAAAAACAAGTGAGTATCCTTACAGTATTCATGTCCAATTAGAGATGGAATTTCCCAATGCAGCATATGGAGGTTCGGGTTCACTAGTGGGTCCCCATCACGTTCTGACCTGTGGGCACAACATTTATGATGTAAAAACAGGAAAGTGGGCAACCAAAATCACCGTTCATCCTGGGCGGAATGGAAAAAGCGCTCCCTATGGAGAAGCAACAGTTACAAAGGCCTATACCTTCGATAACTATACCAGTGGTAAAGAACGTACTTATGATATCGCCGTCCTTTTGCTAGATAGGTCGGTTGGAAAATATACCGGATGGGGCGGGCTTTGCAGTGCTCCCGATGACTCGTTAAGGGGAGCTACATTTAACATTACCGGTTACCCTGGAGATAAAGGCTTTGACCAAATGTGGAGCATGAGCCATAAAGTCAAAAACGTTGGAAAAGAGACCTTTGACTATGAGATCGATACCTTTGGGGGGCAAAGCGGTAGTGCTATCTGGGTTAAAGATATGTTTGGCTCGGTCAAAATCATGGGAGTTCACACCTTAGGAGGCTTCGACAAAAACTCAGGAGTGAGAATTTCCAAGGACAAATTTATCAAGCTATTTCAAACGACCATAGCTAACACCTATAAGATTGAGAAAAATCAACAAATCAGCTTAAGTAGCTCAAGCCCATCTTCTAGACAAAACTCAAGCAATACGCTTAATAACCAATTTTCTAACCTGTCCATTGGCTCCAGTTCTTCGAACAGCCCAAAACTATCTGAACAGAGATATAATCAATCAAACGACAATCCACATATTCATCAAGCGAACCAAAACTATCCTAATGCTTCATATGGTCGAGGCTTTAACCCTCAAGGTGGTTATGCTCAACACAACTATACCGCACCAGTAAACTCCCAAACTGGAACCTACGGTGGTATGCATACGGATAACCAGTATTTAAATAATAGCCCGACCCACTACTACAACCCACATATTCATCAAGCGAACCAAAACTATCCTAATGCTTCATATGGTCGAGGCTTTAACCCTCAAGGTGGTTATGCTCAACACAACTATACCCCACCAGTAAACTCCCAAACTGGAATTTACGGTGGTATACATACGGATAACCAGTATTTAAATAACAGCCCGACCCACTACTATAACTCACATGTCAATCAACCGCACTACCATCAAAACCACCATCTCCATGCAAGTTCTAATATCCATTCAACTTCAAGTAGCTCGAGTTTGAATTCAAACCACAGTCTAAATATTAACCCAACACAAACTGCCCAGCCTTCCCCCCTTCCTTCTATTGCTCTGGGTAAAGCTGTGTGGGAAAAACACTTTAAAAGTGTTGAGGGAGTTCAGGGTCCCTTACCCTCGAATATCGAAGAGATCCTTGAGGGTCCCACCCCCTTCAAAGTTGAAGGGTATAGCGGCAACAAGGTTCGCGATACCCACATCCTCGTCTGGATTCCTGAGAAAGTTGATGGATTTCCGATTTCTTTGAATGGTTTGAAGAACCTTTTTAATAGGTACAGATACTATAATAGTAGTAAGATGGAAAGCGCTTTTGGAAGTCTAAAGCTTAAAAAAGCGACATGGATCTTATCAAGCAAAAACGTTTTGGTAGGTAGCCAAGACAAAACCTATGATCAGCAGAAAAAGTTTTTAAGTACCCATGCTCCTGAAACGTATAGCCTTCCAAAAGGGCTAGAGTTGATAGCAGCTCTTTTAATCTATGAAAAAGAGATGAAAAAGAGGGTGATGACAAGTTACCGATTGGCCTATACCCGATGCCAAGATGGCATGTGCGTTGGTGGCTTCAGTGGTGATGGTCTTTGTGTAAGTGAGAGATCGCAAGTTCGCGTCCGAAATGTTGGTATTGCATGTGTCCAAAGGTTCACGGATAACCAGTATTTAAATAACAGCCCGACCCACTACTATAACCCACAGTTCAATCAACAGCACTACCAGCAAAACCATCATCTGCATGCAAGCTCCAATATCCATTCGACTTCAAGTAGCTCGAGTTTGAATTCAAACCACAGTCTAAATATTAACCCAATACAAACTACCCAGTCTTCCCCCCTTCCTTCTATTGCCTTGGGCAAGTCTGTGTGGCAGAAGCACTTTAAAAGTGTTGAGGGAGTTCAGGGTCCCTTACCCTCGAATATCAAGGAGATTCTTGATGCTCCCACTCCGTTTAAAGTTGAAGGGTATAGCGGCAAGGTTAGCGATACCCACATCCTCGTCTGGATCCCTGAGAAAGTTGATGGAGTGGCTGTTTCGCTCGATAGACTGAACACCCTTTTTAAATACAGAGAATATTTCGAGCATGTAAAAAAAGAGCTTGGAAGCCAAAAGCTAGGAAAGGCTACTTGGGTCCTCATCAGCAAAAACGTGTTGGAAGGGAGCCGAAAGAAAACCTACAATGAGCAGAGACAGCTCATGAGTGCCTATGCCTCCAAAGGTTATACTCTACCAAAAGCTTTAGAGTTAACAGCAGCACTTTTAATCCATGAGAAAGAGAACAAAGAGGAGCTACTGACCGGCTACCACCCAAGTACCTATACTCTTTGCCAAGACAGCTTGAATAACAACAAATGGCCTGTGGTTATTGGCGGTTTCGACTATAATGGCCTCGATGTCCGCAACGAGTGGACTGACCACCAGGCCGTCCAGTTTCGCGGTGTTGTGGGTGCCCGGAAGTTTGACGCTTAGCATTTGACTGCTTATCTCTTGCGGTTGGAATCTTGAACTTTATCCATTGGGGGCCCTCAGCGCCGAAGCGATTTTTTTTGTAGGGCTCTTTTAGCGGTAATGTTCTGTAACCCTTGCAAAATGTAGCATTTTGTAAGAAATGACCCACCGGTTGTATACTCCTAAGAATGGAACAAATCGAGATCGATGAAATTATTGGTAAGCGGATCGGCCCTATTGGGGCCGAGCTAATGGCAGCAGCACGTGCTGGTCACCTCTGCATTTGCAAAGAGGAAGTGATTGAGGGATGCACCGCGCTTAAGGGAGATGAAGAGCGCTTTGAGGGAATGGTTGGTCGGTGGGACGACCTCTACTACCTTCAGCGAAACTGGGTCCTTGAAGGAGCTGTTGTGCGCGAGTTTAAGCGCCTTCTTCAGGGAGATGTAAATCCGCTTTACATTGAAGGGTGCGCCGGGATGAATGAGAAACAAGCTGTTGCGGTCGAGATGGGCCTTTCTGAAAGTGTCCTTTGTCTCACAGGAGGACCGGGAACCGGAAAAACCTATACGATTGCCGAGATTGTCAAGCGGTATGGCAAAGATGTGTGTGTGGCGGCTCCGACAGGAAAGGCGGTTTCGGTCCTGCGAGAAAAGCTCGATGTGGAGGTGGGAACCCTCCATCGCCTCCTTGGAATTCGGAGTGGGAAGGACCTTCTATTTGGGGAGAAGGTCCTTGATTATGGAATGGTCATTGTTGATGAGTGTTCGATGATCGATGTGGGGATGTTGGCCGCTTTACTGCGGGCCATTAAAACGGGAACTCGGCTCATTTTAGTGGGGGATCATGATCAGTTGCCTCCGGTCGAGGCGGGAACAGTCTTTGGAGAGCTTTGCCGTTTTATGAGGGAGCGGGGACAAGGGTATGTGCACCTTGATCAGTGCATGCGGAGTGACCGGAAAGAGATTTTAGAAAAAGCAGAGGCGGTCAGAAAAGGGGAGATGATCCCTTATGGAAAGCTCGAGCGGAAAATTTCGGAGTGGAAAAAGGAATTTAAAAAGGGGGGATTTCGCCTTTTATCTTGCCTTCGACGGGGACCTTTTGGGGTCGATGCGATCAATGAGCTGATGTGGGAAAAGGGGGAGATCCCGATCATCATCACCCGGACTGACAAGCGGATGGAGCTGAGTAATGGAGAGATGGGAACGTTGATGAAGCGATCGGAAGGGCGTGCTCTTGGGAAAGAGGATGAGGCTCTTTTTGGAGAAAGGCGATTTCCAGCGGTTTTACTTCCTGAATTTGAGTATGCCTACTGCTTGTCGGTCCACAAAAGCCAGGGGAGTGAGTTTGAACGGGTCGTTTTACTTGTCCCCCAAGGGGCAGAAGCCTTCGGGCGGGAGATTTTATACACAGGCATTACCCGTGCAAAGGAAGAGATCGAAATTCTTGCTGATGAGGGGATGATTGAGGCGTGTGTGAGTGAAACATCGGAAAAAATGTCGGGAATCAGGAGGAGGTTATGCGCCTCTTAGTTTGGTTGTGGTTGTTTTTAGCAAGCGCCCTTTCAGCGATTGAGGGGAGGGTTTTGCATGAGATCGAAGGATTCATTGCTGATGTTGCCCCCACTGCACTCATTGGGATCAAGGTCTATTCTTTAGATAAAGGGAAGGTCTTATATGAAAGGAATGCAAAAAAACGGTTCACTCCAGCAAGTAGCTTAAAACTTTTTACCGTTGCGGCCGCTTTACACCATTTGGGAGGAGACTATCGCTTTGAAACCAAGGTGGTTTCGGATGAAGAGGGAAACTGCTATTTGACTGGCTCTGGAGATCCCAGCCTGTCAGCTCTTGATCTGATCGAACTCGTTGAACAACTCGATCTCACCCTCATTCAGGGGGATCTTATTTTGGATCTGAGTTGTTTTGAAGATGGGCCGATGGGTCCGGGATGGATGTGGGACGAAGAGCCTGCTTTCTGGTCGGTTCCGATGAGCGCCCTGAATCTTGAACATAATTATGTCGATGACACCCCTATTTTAGAACCGGCAAAGTTTACAGGAGCCTTATTTAAGTCCGCTTTACAACGAAAGGGGGTTGAAGTTCAGGGGAAGATAAAGGAGGGAAAAGCCCCTGAAACCTGCACCCTTCTTGCAAAACATGAATCGGAGCCTCTTCGAGAGCTGGCCAAAGTGCTTCTGAAAAACTCTGACAATTTATATGCGAACTGTATTTTCAAAAAGATGGGGGGTTCTTGGACTAAGGGACAGGAGAGTGTTGAAAGCTTCTTGGAGGAGCTGAGGATAGAGGGGCTTCGAGTGGTTGATGGAAGTGGGGAGTCTTGCTACAACCTCATTTCTCCCCACCAGATGGTGAAGTTTTTAAAGAAGATGAAGGGGAGTAAAGACCTTAGGGAGGCCCTTCCTACCCCTGGTGAAGAGGGGACATTAAGGTTTCGGATGGGAATGCTAAAGGACATTCAAGCAAAGACAGGTTCGATGACAGGCGTATCTTCTCTTTGTGGCTATCTAACAACTGAAGAGGGGGAAAAACTTACCTTTGCGATCTTTGTCAACGGGTATATGAAAGAGGGGAGTGAGATTAAAGAGCAGCTCGAAGATCGGATTTGTCATTTCTTAAGCAAATTGCCCTGCTCTCTTTAACCCCCTATATTTTGAGCTAGCAATCAGGAGTTTAGGCGGAGTTGACAAAAAAACTCTTGAAGTATACTTTTTGCACAAAATATAACCGTTCCGAATCGAGATTCGGAACGGTTATAAATTAGGAAGGTAGTAAATGTCCAAGTTGAAGGCCCTTAGCAGATGCGCTTTTCTAATGGTTATTCCCACCCTCTTTGGCACACCCTATAACTATGCTCAAAAAATCAGTGTTGAGTCTAAAGAAGAGACTTACCAAAAGCAAAGTCACTCTCTAACGTATGATGAGATACTAACCTTAATCGATCAAATAGAATCGGGAGAGCTTGAGGAAGGGTGTTCTTTGCAAAATCTAGAAAAAATCGATCGGTTCATGGCCCTTTTGGCAATGGAAGGGGTGCTTCCAGATGGCTCAATAGATGTATGCGAGTTAGAAGAGGATATCGAAGACCTTCTTGGAGATCAGGAAAATCCCTTTACTTATGCCTTCTATACAGGAAATGTTGGCGAGTATACTGTCCTTCCAGCCTTACTAAGAGGATCATCTCAATATGAGATGATCCTTTGTAAAGGGTGGCTTGGGAAAAAATGGAAAAAAACAAAAAAGTTTGTTAGGAAACATAAAAAAGCCATCATCATCGGTGCAGTTGTCGTTGTTGTTGTGACCGCTGTTGTTGTTGCAAGCGTTGCGACAGGTGGTGCGGCAGTAACCGCTGCCCATGCAGGGGCTGCAGCCGTAGGGGCTGCTGGAGCAGGGGCCGCAGAAAAAGGCTCCTCTAAGCCTAAGAGCACAGAGGCTGATAGGACATATGCTCCTCCCTCATATGATACCTCCTTTGTCAATGAAGTGATTGAAGAGGAGGTGACTTGTCTCAAAGATAGTATTGTTAAGGAAGCATTTTTCGAGCCCCCCTCTTTAAATAGGCAGGAGGCGAGGCTTTCTTTGGAAGAAACAGGGAGGGTTATTGGCCCCATATTTGCCCACGACAGCTTTAGCACTTTAAATGATCGGTATGGGTCCTATCCACAGTTTTCCCAAGAATTAAAACAGATTCGAAACCAGTCAAATATTCCCCTACTTCCAAAAGGGAAAAACGATTCCTTAGATCTTGCTCACCGTGAAATCGACAAGAGATTTTCAACCGAGTATGCTCTCCTTTTTTCAAATCCACACCAAGAGCCCAGTTTTACCGCTCTTTCCTACCAAATGCGGGGAGAAAAGGCTTTTAACCTTGGCTTTTATGGTCAAGCAACTCAAGATCTAAGTCAAGCCATTGAGCTTATTCCTGAAGAACCTCTCCCCTACATCCAAAGGGGATATTCTCATTTTAATATGGGAAACTATGATCAGTCTCTACAAGATTTTCAAACTTTTACGGATGTTTCTAAGAGCCCAGCAGAGCCTCTTTTGATCTCTGAGTTTACTAATGGATTTGCAAAGGGAGTTCCTAAAGGGCTTTATTCTTCTGGGAAAGGGATTGGGTTGTTTTTAGCAGACTTTATCATTAGGACACAAGAATACTCGGTCCTTTAGGGCCGAGATGAATTGTGCCAGTAAAAATAACCCTTTTAGAAATTAACATTTGACACCCTCTTAAGACGAATGGTAGAATACTCGTATGTTAATCCGCAAGTCCTTTCAATTCAGACTGTATCCGACTAAGAAACAAAAGAGGTTGCTGCAGGAGTGTCTAAACGAGTGCAGATGGCTCT
>NZ_JAAEJV010000046.1 GCF_015356785.1 Candidatus Neptunochlamydia vexilliferae
GAGGCTTGTTCCTTGGTGAAAGATGTGCAAGGTTTTCTAGGAAAGAACCTTTCCAGCGAACTGACATGGCTTCGGAGCCGAAGGCGAAGAAAAGCCATGCGGTGAGCTGTCCGCGGCTTCAAAATGGCTCTGCAAAATCGCCCCGCACGAGGGGTGGAACAGTGCTTTGCACGGCCCCCCGAGGAGGGTCGATTTGGCTTGCCAGATTGAAGCTCAAGGGGGCAGCAGGGGGCTTGCCCCCGACGCATCTTTCATAAGACCAAAAATTGTTACCCTATTTTGAACCATGCCAAAAATCTCAACCAATCTATCCTCAATTTTAGGGTTGACAGAGCACTAGTTCACAGGAAGAATAGTCTAGAAGGAGGCCTACTTTATCCTTCTTGCAGTAGCCCGAAACCCCTTATAATATTTACAGTCAGGATCGGATAGGTTCCTAAAAAGACCCACGCCACTCCCTACAGTATCGTAATAAAAGCTGTGGATATGAAATCCAAACCGACAATTAAAAGAGCCTACTGAAATTGGTCCTCTAGGACCGCTCCAATTACCATAAGTGGTTTCATAACATCTCATGTACGCATGCTCTTTTAAGAAAACTTTTCCCGTCTTTAAGTAGTGGCATACTGCTGCAGTAATCGCATCGAGTACCGGCGGAACATGGTAGGGTGTGTGCTTTTTTATAAGAGCATCTCTTTGAGGAGGCCCCATCCCCTTACTCCCTTGCAAAAGAGAGTGGGTAATAAGTATCCACCGACTATTTAAAATCCCCCTATTTCCAAGCTCTTCTGTAATACATTTATTAGATGCTCGTTCCGAAATCTTGCACCGATACTTATTATAATCCCCATTGATAAATTGGATTAAAGAGTTAAGTGAAAACTTCTCGCCATCAATAGTTTTTGGGATAAGAGCCAGCAAATGGGAATCCTTTATCCTTTTTCCTAAGCCAAAGGGGCAACGGCCATGCAAGAGCTTCCAGGTGTTTGAGGGAACCGGCGGTTCATCGCCGATAGTCCCAAAATGCTCTTCCCAATCTTTTTTTCCAAAAGCAAAATTCCTAACCTTGTCTAATCGGATATTCTCAACTAAAGCCTTCCATCTTTTACACACAGCGACCATACACCCCTCATCTTGAGTAGATATACAGGCGTAACTGAGGATTAGTCGTAACACTTCAGAAGGTAAAACCGCTATACCCCTCTGCTCATACTCTACAGCCTTGGCTCTTTTTTGTGGCTCCGATTGAAAGGAAGAATCCGCCTTTCTACTTCTCTTTACTCCCCTTTGCTCATAGTCACTCACAGCACTCATAGCTTACTCCTAGGCTTGAACAAAGTAAAAATCCTAATATAAAACTGGCAGTTTTGTCAATAAAAAAATTATACATCTTTGTAAGGAGCTTGGATGCACTTGCTCTACAAAAGCTCTGTCCAATCAATGATGTGGTTAAAGTAATCCTTTGCAATAAGATCGCTAGTCACTCCTCCAGCATGAATCAGTACCGGTTTTTGACTTTCAGATGTCATTTTTGGGTTAGGAGGAAGTCCTGTAAAGGAAAGTCAAACCGCTTAAAGTCATCAGCAACATCAACGTTAGGGAAAATTTCGCGCGCCTCTTCGACGAAAGGCTTCAGATCGCGGTAGCGGGCTGAAAAGTGAGTGAGGATCAGCTTCTGCGCCCCAGCTTCCTTTGCAATGGCTGCTGCTTGCTTAGCGGTCATGTGGTTATGGGAGTGGGCTAAGTCTTTATGTTCTTCGAGATAGGTGCTTTCACAAAGAAGGAGTTTGGCCCCCTTTGCAAGGGAGACGGCATTTTTACAGGGCTTGGTGTCGATCACGCTGGTAAAGATATCTCCTTGGCGCACCCAGCTCACCTCTTCTAGCTTGATCCGTTTCCCATCGATCTCGATTTCCCCTTTGGCTTCGAGCTCTTTGACTTGGGGCCCTCGGATGCCTGCTGCCTTAAGTTTGTCTTTGTCAAACTTAACGGTATCGGCCTCTTGAATCCGCCAGCCAACGTTATCAACGCCATGGTCAAGGAACTTCGCTTTAATGGTAAAGGCTCCATCTTGGTGAACGATCCCCTCTTTGGAAACGGGGTGCTCGATCACCTGGATGTGGTCGTGGTAGATCGTTCCGTAGCGGAGACGGTCAAAGTAGACCTTTCCACTGGCAGGATAGTAGCAGTGGATTGGATGATTGACCCGGTCAAGGTTAAGGCGCATCAGCATCGAGCCAAGACCCAAACAGTGGTCTCCATGAAAGTGGCTGACAAAGATCCGGGTAACAGTGGGGGGCGCTACATCGGCAAAGATAAATTGCCGCTGCGTTCCCTCACCGGGATCAAACAAAAAACCCTCTTGGTTCCAACGCAAAAGGTAGGCGCCATGATTGCGGAGACGGGTCGGTTGCTGCGAGGAACACCCTAAGATGATCAGATCACGAACGCTCATACCCCTCCTTTTGAGAAGAAGGGAATTCTCCCTAAAACGATTCCCGTCAAAGCGCCACTAATGTGGGCGGTATTGGCGATATTCATGGAAAAATTGGCGATTTGGAACCGAATAAGGAAAAAGGAGGCGACTTGGAGGGAGACCATTCCGACAACAAAAACGGCTAGGAAGATCAAAGTTCCCCGTTGAAGTGGATATCCCTCCCAGGGGGCCCGCCGTTGCCGCATCCAGATAAATCCTGCAAGACCACACACAATCCCCGAATAGCCGATAAAAAGAGGGCCACTCATCAGGTACTGAAAGGTATTGGACACAATGCCGATAATCAGAGAGATGAGAATATACTGCCACTTCTTGGTCCGCTCTTCGACCTGCCTTCCCAGCATCCAAAGCCAGAGCATATTAAATAAAATATGGAGGAAGCTGCCATGGAGAAAGCAAGGGGTGATAAGGCGCCACACCTCTCCCTGCCGAATCTGAACAAAGAGGGGGGCATCAAGCTCTCCCTTGGATTCCGGCCAGCCAAGGACGACCTCATAAAGGCCATCCCAAACGGTGGGATTTCCTATCCGATCTTCGGAAAAGATCTTTTTGCTCAGCTCTGCCCGGCTAGCAGCGGTTGGCATGTCATAGGAGAGGTCGGTCATCAGCGGCGTTAAGGAGTACATTTCCTGATCGGGATCTTCTTTGGCAATGTCGGCCATCTGATACCCGTTCCAAATGTAAAGCAAGGCGCAAATAATGACGATAAGGCGGGTCAAGGGCATCCGAGAACGCACTCTTTGACGCATTTGGAGCGCTCGGAGCTGAACCGGCTCTTTTTCTTCTTCCTCTGCTACCCCTTCGGTGTCGATCGGATGCTCTTTGACATCAAACCGGGGATCATTGGGATTTTTCTTAAATTCGCTCAGCCAATGAGCCGCTTGCTCAATCTTATCCTCATGAACGACCCAAAACTCATAGGTCCCCTCACTTGAAGGGACAGGATCATAGGTGCAGTCGATCTCCTCCCCTTTTAAAAAGGAGTAAAACCGCAAAGCCTCTTTTTCTCCTTCAAGGGTTCCTAATAAGCGCATGATTGAATTTTCTCGATGAGTTCAGAGGTGGAAAGACCGGGAACGAGTGAGACGATGTGGATCCTTCCTCCATTTTCTTTAACCACTTCGGCCTCGACACACGCTTCTCCATATTCAGAGCCATTGACATGGACAGCGGGCTTCACCTTCTTAAGAAAGGCAATGGGATCGGTTTCATCGAAGTCGGTGACATAGTCGACAAATTCCAAAGCAGCCATCATCTCCAGCCGGTGCTCAAGGGGAACAATGGGACGCTTAGGACTTTTATACTTTTGAATTGAAGCATCAGAGTTAAGAGCGACAATCAAACAGTCCCCTTGAAGGGAGGCTTCATAGATCATCTTCAAGTGACCTGCATGCAGAAGATCAAAAGAGCCATTCAAGGTGACCACTGTTTTCCCCTCTTCTTTAAGGGAAAAGGCTTTTTCCTCAAGAAGCTCTGGAGGGATGAATTTTACCTCTTTCCACGGGCTCATTTTTTCATTCCCTTTGGAAATGCAATCTTAAAGACATCATCGTAAGTATCGACAAAGTGGACCTTCAGCCCCTTTTTCAAGTAGTCGGGAAGCTCATCATAATCCCGCTTATTATCTTTGGGGAAAATGAGTATTTTAAGTTTCGACCGTTTTGCAGCAATGAGTTTTTCTTTAAGTCCTCCAATGGGAAGAACTTTTCCAGTCAGCGTTAACTCCCCTGTCATTCCAAGGTCCTTGGCAACGGAGGTCTTTAATAAAAGAGAGAGGATCGCCGTTACCATCGTAATCCCTGCAGAAGGGCCATCCTTTGGGGTTGCCCCTTCTGGGATGTGGATGTGAACCTCTTGGTTTTCAAAAAACTTTGCTTTGGAAGCGTACCGTTTCAGCTCGCTACTAGCGTAGCTCCACGCAATTTGGGCCGACTCTTTCATCACATCGCCCGCTTGCCCGGTCAAACGCATCTGCGCTTTTTCGGACGGGATTTCTGCCACCTCTACATAGAGCGTTGCCCCGCCTAAAGCAGTCCATGCTAATCCTGTACACACTCCAATCGGGGTTTTTTCATAGTAACGGTCGGTCGTAAAGATCGGCTTGCCGAGATACTTTTCTAAATTTTTCTCAGAAATCGTTGCCGACTTAACCTTCCGCTTTCCCTTTACCTCTTCAGAGCGGACAATCTCTACCGCCACCTTCCGGAGGACCTTTTTGATATTGTTTTCAAGTCCCCGAACTCCCGCTTCCCGGGCATACCCCTCAATAATCCCCTGAATAGCGCCCGTTGAAAACTTAACCTGGCTCCCTTTAAGGCCTGACTTTTTCCGGTTGCGTGGAATGAGATATTTTTTTGCAATCTCCACTTTTTCCTGCCGGATATACCCAGAAAGGCGGAGGATATCCATCCGATCTCTCAAAGGACCAGGAATCGTATCGAGAATGTTTGCCGTCACAATAAATAGGACATTCGAAAGGTCGGCCCGTACATCGAGATAGTGGTCTAAAAAGTCTTTGTTTTGCTCTGAATCGAGAACCTCTAAAAGAGCAGAAGCGGGATCTCCTTGATAACTCATCCCCATCTTATCCACCTCATCGAGCATGATAACCGGGTTCATCGACTGAGTCGCCTTAACCGCCTGGATCATTTTCCCCGGCATTGCCCCCACGTAGGTTCGCCGGTGTCCTTTAATTTCAGCCTCATCGCGCATCCCTCCAACCGAAAAACGGAAGAACTCCCGATTCAAAGCGCGCGCAATACTCTTTCCGATACTTGTCTTACCCACACCTGGAGGGCCCACAAGACAGATGATACTCCCCTTCACCCCTTTGGTCAGTTTTCCCACACCGATAAATTCGAGGATCCGCTCCTTGATATCTTTCAGGCCATAGTGATCCTCTTCCAAAATCTTTTCCGCGTGGGCAAGGTTGTGGTTTTCCTCACTAAAAACGCCCCAAGGAACGATGGTAAGCCAGTCGAGATAGTTGCGACAAACCGCATACTCCGCAGACTGCACCTCCAAAACACCCAGCTTTTCAAGCTCTTCATCGATCACTTTTTGGACATCTTCAGGGACCTTTTTATCTTTGAGCCGCCCTTTAAACTTTTCAAGGTCGCAGGTTTTGTCATCCTTTTCAAGCCCCAGCTCTTTTTTGATTGTCTTGAGCTGCTCGCGGAGGAAAAACTCCCGCTGCGTCTTCGAAATGGTCGCTTCAATCTTTTGGTTGATGCTACTTTGGAGCTTGCTCAGGTCGAGCTCTTTCTTTAAGAGAACAAGGGTCTTATCGATCCGCTCCTGCACATCAAAGGTACCCAAAATATCCTGCAATTCTTCCCGCCCTGCTGTTGTCAAAGCAACGGCAAAGTCGGCAAGCTTTCCTGGCTCGGTAAAGTCAGAGTGGCCGAGGAAAATCTGAAGCTCTTCTTTAAAGAGAGGGTTGAGTTTCAAAAGCTCTTTGATCGTCGTAATAATGCTAATCGAATAAGCTTTAATGATTTTTGACTGCTCTTGAGTGATCTCATCTTCATGGCAAGCGATTTTTGCCCGGAGATACTTTGATTTTTTCACCTGCTGATCGATCTTGATCCGCTGTTCCATATTGAGAACGACCTGCGCACCCCCCTGCTCTAGAGGAACAATGCGGAGGATCGTCGCCATCACCCCCACCTCACAAAGGTCATCAAATCCCATCTTGTAAATGTCGACCTCTTCCTCTTTGGTTAAGAAAAGGGCCAGCATCTTGTGGGGAGATTTCGCAACAATCTTAAGGACCTCATAGTAAGGACCTGGCTCAATGACAAGGGGAGCGGCCATCCCAGGGAAAAAGGGACGTCTTGTCAGAGGGAGGATAAAAAGCTCATCTGGGAGCTCCACCTCAGGCGGAGGTGGTTTCCCCTTCCCAATAATTTGTTCTAAGTCACTGTCTAGAAGAGAGTCATTAAAATCGAACTCCTCTTCATTAGGCTCTTCATATTCGTTATCCAAAATCTAACCCTATTATCATGAAACTATTCTTGAGAAGAATATCATCCCCCTAGTTTTTTGTATATCTACCCTGCAAAATATTCACAACATCTGTTAATACCCCGGAGTGCTACTACTGTCAATTGCTTGAATTTTTCTTTTCCTCCAGGTTCAGAGGGGCAAAATGACCCCTACTCTATTGGAGTATGTGGTCATTTTGCCCCCATAAACCTGAAAAAAAATCGAAAACCCCCTCATTTGACATTAGTAGCACTCCGGGGTAATATGGCTCCTATGAAGTTTTTAATCATTGATACCAGTGGGACAAAAAGTTTTGTCGCCCTTTTTGCCGATGGGAAGCTGAATTCCTACCCCCTCCCCGAGCGGAAACAGTCCCAAACCCTCCTCCCTGCTGTCAAAAAACTCCTTAACAACCAAGAAATTAGCTTTATCGCCTTGGGAACTGGCCCCGGCTCCTTTACAGGGACCCGGATCGGGGTGATGACCGCCAAGGCCCTTTCCCTATCGATGGACCTTCCCCTCGTCCCTTTTTCGAGTGAAAACCCCCTTGATCCAGAAGCGCTCCAGAAGGTTTTTTTAGCGACTGGCGGGGTTTTCCACACAAAAATCCAGATAAAATATTGAACAATAAACCCTTTGTGGTATAGAATAGACGAAGTGAACAATTAACTTTAACCTATTAGGATGTGATCTTATATGCCGAATGTAAAGGTTCGTACTGGCGAATCCATTGACAAAGCCCTTCGAGCGCTCAAAAAGAAGCTTGATAAAGAAGGAATTATGAAAACCGCAAAAGCGCACCGCTTTTACGATAAACCTTCTGTAAGGAAACGGGCAAAGTCTAAGGCAGCTCTCAAGTATAAAATCAAAAAGGGTCGTTAGACCTAAAGCCCATATGACAGACTACTACCAAGTATTAGGCGTTGCAAAAGACGCTACCCAATCTGATATCAAAAAAGCTTATCGGAAGCTTGCCCTCAAGTATCACCCCGATAAGAATGCCGACAATCCTGATGCTGAGAAAAAGTTTAAGGAAGTCTCTGAAGCTTATGAAGTTTTAAGCGATGAGAATAAGCGGCAGATGTATGATCAGTATGGTGCCGATGCCCTCAAAGGGGGCGGCATGGGAGGTGCTGGCTTCTCTTCAATGGAAGAGGCGCTCCACACCTTTATGGGAGCCTTTGGTAGTGGCGGTGGAGGAGGCGACTTCTTCGGCGGCGCATTCGGCGATATTTTCGGCGGAGGCGGAGGAGGAGAACAATCTTACGCTCGCCAAGGAATGAGCAAAAAAGCGCAAATCTCTATCACCTTTGAAGAGGCGGCCTCTGGCGTTGAAAAAGAAATTGCGATTACCAACCATATCGAATGCAGTGACTGTCATGGGAGTGGTGCCCAATCCCCCCAAGATGTGAAAACCTGCGGGACTTGCCAAGGAACGGGACAGCTCCACCAATCACGGGGCTTCTTTAGCATGTCGAGTCCCTGTCCCCACTGTCATGGTGCGGGAAAAGTAATCACCTCCCCTTGCAAAACGTGTCATGGCAATGGAAAGGTAAAGAAGAAAGAGCGGATTAGAGTCCCTATTCCTGCTGGAATCGACGATGGAATGCGCCTCAAAATGGCAGGCCATGGCGATGCAGGAGAGGGGGGCGGCCCTCGTGGAGATCTTTACGTTTATATTAAGGTCAAACCCCACGATGTGTTTACCCGCGAAGGGGACAACCTCCTAATCAACCTTCCGGTCAGCCTGACCGAAGCAGCCCTTGGCTGCAAAAAGGATCTCCCCCGCCTTCTTTCAAAAAAACCTCTCCGCTTTACCGTTCCTGATGGAACCCAGTCGGGAAAAATCTTCCGTGTCAAAGGGGAAGGGCTAAAAAACGTTCATGGTCATGGAAATGGAGACCTTCTCGTCCACATCCAGGTAGAAACCCCTGTCAACCTCTCCCAAAAGCAGAAGTCGATCCTTGAAGAATTTCAAGGAACCGAGGGGGAACACAACTCCCCTGACAGGAAATCTTTCCTCAATCGTGTAAAAAGTTTCTTTTAGCTCTAGACTTATTATTCTCTTTACAATAGAATTGCCTCTAAATTTAACCTTTAAGCCCAGGAGGCATTATGTTCTCATTCGACTGTAATTTTTTCGACAATTTGAACCGAAGCGCAAAACCTTCCCCAATTGCAGGACAGCTTGTTTTCAAATTATTTCAAAACAGTGCACCTAAGCCTTCTTCTCAAGACATTTTAACCAAAACTGCTTTGTATGGATTGGGAGCCTTAGCTACTAGCAAATACACCCATATGGGCTTTGGCTATGCAGGAGCATATGGCCTTATCCGAGGAATCACTGATACGTTTTTCGGAAACATGGCGCTTCAACTTGCAACTAAAGCAAAGGTTCATCCGAGTACTGATTCGGCCTTTCATAAAAAAGCTTGCGCTGTTATCGTAGAGCGCGCTGTCTACGCTACCATCATGTTCTTGTTTCTAAAAGCTGTAGAAGTGTGTGCAAAAAAACACTTCAAAAAGCTCGACTTTAAAGGGATCAAGCCATTGGATGCTCTAAAAATCGAGGGAGTGTTTTTTGCACTAACCGCTCTTCAGGTGGCTACTAGCTATTCAGGGGCGGCGACAGAATTCTTGAGTAACTAATGAAGAAGCAGTAACATCACTCTTAAAGGGGGCCATTCGGCCCCCTTTTTTATACCCAAACAAGTTCAAAAAAAAGGCCGTTGTGCTTTCACACAACGGCCGGGAACCAGACTTTTCAGTCTGGAAAAAGAAGGGGGAAGCTTGTTTGTGAAACTTTGGCCGAAGCCTTTATTGTTTCGCTTACCTTTTTTTTAACATGACTGCTCCTTTTTGTCTACCACATTTTTTTTTCTTGGGTTATGCTGCAAAATAACCCATAGGAAAAAGCCATGCCATTTGCAAAGATTAACGCCCTTGACCTCTACTATGAAACCCACGGAAGTGGCGAACCGATCGTTTTTATTTCTGGTTTTTCAACCCACCACATGACATGGCTTTCATGCGTAGAAAGGCTAAAAAATCACTACCAACTCATCTTGTTTGATAACCGAGGGGCAGGACAAACAACCGCTCCCCCACCCCCATACACCATTGAGACGATGGCTGAGGATACGGTGGCTCTCATGGACCACCTTGGGGTAAAAACCGCCCACATGGTTGGCTCTTCGATGGGAACAGCTATTGTTCAAACCATCGCCCACCGGTATCCCGAGCGGATCGATAAAGGGGTCTTGATCGCCCCTTTTCCCAAACTTCCAGAAGCGGCTCTTTTAAAAACAAAGACAACGGGAAAACTTTTAGAAAAGGGGGTTCCTCTAGAGCTGGTGATTGAAACGGTAATCCCCTGGCTTTTTAGCTCGGACTTTGTGAAAAACCCTGAAAATGTCGCGGCAAAAATTGAGGAGATGACAAACAATCCCTACTTGCAAGGTCCTGAAGGTTTTTTAGGCCAGATGGAGGCTTTAGGGAGTTTTGATTCTCGCTCTTTTGTCAAAGAGCTAAAGTCTCCTTTTCTCTTAATGGCTGGAGAGGATGATCTTTCAACGCCCCTCTACTGCGCGGAGTATCTCCACAGCCACCTTCCCAACTCAACGCTTCATGTTTTTCCTCGGGTGGGTCATATGATCCACGCAGAAAAAAAGGATGAGGTCATCGACCTCATCCTTCAATTTGTTCGAAACTCATCAGGTGACTAGTGCTCTGTCAACCCTAAAAATAGGGATATGTTGATTTATCTTTTCCCGGCTGGCTTCATGTTCGATCTCACAAACTTATAAAAGTTTAGATTCGATCTCCACACTTTGCCAACCGAAAAAATCGGCATGGTTCAAAATAGGGTAACAATTTTTGGTCTTATGAAAGATGCGTCGGGGGCAGCGGGGGGCTTGCCCCCAACGCATCTTTCTCCTAAACACTCCCGATTAACTACATAAGGTGGAAAGGCCTCCATATTTCGGGAAGTGTTACCTCAGCATGCTGTATTTTGAACCATGCCAAAAAATCTCAACCAATCTATCCTCAATTTTAGGGTTGACAGAGCACTAGAAGTCTAATCGCACCTTCAAGGTAAACCCTTGCAAGAAGAAGTCTCCTTGATGGTTAGGGTCACCTGGTAGGGTAATGAAGTGGTTGAATAGGATCCAGTTTTGGTGTTCCCATCCTGCTTGCAGTCCTAGATGAAAGCGATTTTGGCTGAGCCATGCATCGTAACGAAGACCAGCGCCCAGGCTGATGACAGGTTGCGATGAGTGAGGCTTCTGATCGGTACTGACAACAGGAACGGTCACATTATTTGCATCGGTTTGTTTTTCCTTTCGGTCACGATCAAACTGTCCCCAAAGAAGGGCTAGAGCGATATCGCTATACAAAGAAAAGCTCTTGCTAAACTGGAATGAGTTGTTAAGTCCAGCGCGCAGACCCACTCCCCAATAGTCTAGTTCCATATCTTGGCAGCTGATCTCACCATTTGTATTGGTATAACTCACATCGTAGTCTTGATAGACCCAAGCTGCACACAGCCCTCCGAAAAGGCGGAGTTTCATGAACTGACTCATGTAAGCATTACGCCCCAGTTCCCAAGTCAGGTTGTGGAATTTGACATCCCAGTTTGCTTTAGCATGGGTTAAAGAGCTTCCAAGGACTCCATGTGTAGCCCAGTAAGGGGTCAGGTTAGTCGTTGCAGTATCTTGACTTGTGCTATCAGCAGCATCACTATGCAGCCAGGTATACTGGGCAAAGAGGTCCCATCCATCATGGGTAAGGTTGACACCAAGGCCGACCTTAAAACCAGGATCCCAGCTCCAGTCAAGATCATGGACTCTTCCACTGGCATTGTTAGAGCCAACTCCTGAAACGGCATAGTCAAGCCCTTCGGTACGAGCCGTCCAGTAAATAAAGTCTGCAGTTAGAAAAACGTTCCAACTGTTGCCACGGATTCTTGGTCCAGCATTGGGCAAAATTTTAATGTCGCAGTCATCAGAGTAATAAAGTATTGGATCATCTCTATGCTGATCTGCAAAAGCAAAGGTCATGATGCTTAAAAAAAGGGCAACTATCCATTTTCGGCTCATCTTACATATCCTTGTGTAGAAGTTCTCTAAAAGCTTAGAGCTTAGTAAAAAATTTATTTGTTGGCAAGAAAAAAGTTAGAGACGGGTGTGATTAAAATCCGTACTCTATGAAACCCCTTGGAAGCGGCTGGGGCATTTTCCTGAGAAAAGGCTAATAGGTGTTTGTCAAGTTTTCTAATAAGCTGGCCAAATCTGGTAGAAAACTTCCCGAAAGAAAGAGGGTTTTCATAGAGTACGGATTTTAATCACACCCGTTAGAGACAGTCGAGTTTCCGCTTTAGCCTTTTCGAGCCATGCCAAAAACAAAGAATCGTAAAGACCCAAAGCATTGTGAGGCTCAGCCAATAGGGAAGAAACCCTGCTTGACCAAGGGCTGCCGCTCGCATCCCTTCCATCACATAGATCATCGGGTTGATGAGACTTAAGTAGCCAACCATGTGATTAAGGTCATAGGCTGACTGCCATGAGTACACATACCCCCCAAACATCCACATTGGAGCGATGTAGCGAAGCCACAAGCTATTGAGGTTGGTCATGTCTTTAATCATTCCCGTCAACCAAAGGGCAAAGAAACCAAAAAACAGGTTGGCAGTAATGAACATCGGGATGAGCCGCATATACGAAATCGTCTCTAAGCGCCATTCGGTGAAAACGAGTAGCTTCCCAATGGGAAACAGGAGCGCAGAGAGGAGCATCGAGGTAATCGCCCATGCAGTCCCCATATAGAAAAATACCATATTTGAGCGGATCGGCATCACAAGGGTGTGAAAAATGGTTCGATCCCCTCCCATATCAGCAAGTTGAAGTCCGACTTTACCAACAATTTCAATAAACCCGAAACTGGCAATCGCTCCCACAACAAAAAAAGCGGCATACCCATCGGGAATCCCCTCTTGTTGTAAAAAATACCCAAAAGCCACCACATTGGTGATAAATAGGCAAAGGGTGTCGATAAATTTGACCCGGAACTCCCGTTTAAAGGCGATAAGGTCTCGTTTCAATAGCTGGAAGTAGACAGAAAAACTACTCACTTTTACCCCCAGAGTTAAAAATTTCGGCATCGGGATCGTCGACAAACTTGAGGAAGACCTCTTCCAAATTGTTTTTTTTGTGCTGTTTTTTCAGATTCTCAGGGGTATCGATTGTTCGAATGGTCCCCTCATGGATCAGGCAAATCCGATCGGAAAGATATTCGGCTTCATCGAGATAGTGGGTGGTCAAAATCACCGTAATCCCCTCTTTACGAAGGTCGGCGATCACCTCCCAAAGCTCTCGCCGGATGTGGGAGTCAAGCCCCACCGTCGGCTCATCTAAAATGACAAGTTGTGGGCGGTGCATCAATGCCCGGACAATTAAAAAGCGTTGCTTATACCCTCCTGAAACCTCATCGATATTGGCATCGAGATACTCTTCTAGTTTAAACCGTTTAGCAAGCTCCTCTTTCCTTACCAAAGCTTCTTTTTTGCTCAGGCCATAACACCTTCCTGAAAAGACGAGGTTTTCCCCAAGGGAGAGTTGTTTTTCAATATTGGGGCGCTGCGGGCAGTAGCCAACAACTGCGCGGTAAGGGAGGAGACTTTTATAGATCGACTCTCCTTTCCAAAGGACCTCTCCTCCTGTCGGCGGGTGGAGGGTTGCTAAGATGGAAACAAGGGTCGTTTTACCGGCGCCGTTGACTCCTAAAAGGCCCAAAACTTCACCCTGAAAAAGATCAAGGGAGACACCTTTGAGCGCCTCTTTGACAACACGTCTTTTTTTAAAGTAGGTCTTCGAAACCTTTTCGATTTGCAAAAATAACATGAAAGAAACTGTACATCTTAGCGTCTTAAAGAGTCAAGGTGTATTCCAGAAATTTTTTCAATTTTTTCAACAGGAAACCGGTAAGACTCAAACTCTCCAGATACAGGAGCATTCGGAATGACATAGGCCCGGGTCTCTTCTTCGGAAAAGATCACCTTAAAAAAGTGGGTGGGAACCGCCACCTCATTATTGCCAATCACCTGGTAAGTCACAAACTTTTTCCCCTCCTTTTCATGGGAAAGAAAGAGAGGACCGGTGACGACCTGCAAACTCCCTGCTGTTTTGACAAGGGTACGGAGATGGCTTTCGAGTTTTCTCCAGATCCCTCGGTTAAATTGAGGGTGCTGGGGGGCAATATTAGAGAGGTAAAAGGTTTCGCTCAAAGCCTCTTTGGAAACCCTTACATCTCCAGCGGGAACATTGTGCCCTCGGTCAAACCCCGAGTCTGCATAATCGCTTAAAGTACTCCGGTGAGAGGAATATACCTCCTGATCTTCTTGAAAAGAGATCCCTTTTCTCTCGGCATTTTTTGCTAAACTTTCTTCGGTTAAATATTCGTGGGTCCAAAAAGGGATTTTTGCCCTGGTATCGTATGCAACGGTGTAGCCTGACCGCTCTAAAACGGGAAAAGCTTGCGGTTTTTCCCCAAGATGCTGGTAGGAAAAGGCTAAGGCAACGCCAACTGCCACTCCTGCAAAAAAACCGATGCTCTTTTTCACTTTCTGCATAAAAATTATTTTGGACTTAAACTCACTTTTTGTATACCTTATCTTTATTGTCGTACAAAGGAGAACCATCATGACAAAAACAAAAATTGCTAAAGGGATGACCATGTCATCGCTTGTTGTTTCTGATATTAAAAAAGCCAAACGTCTTTTCGTTGATATTCTTGGGCTGGAGTGTACCGAGCATGCCGAAGAGCACAACTGGATGGAGTTTAAAGGAGATCAGGGGGGCTACATCGGTGTTGGAGCCCCTTGTGAAGAGGGAATGACCCCAGGAGTCAATGCGACTCTTTCGATTGCTGTTGATAATATCGAAGAGGCAAAAGCGCATGTCGAATCGCATGGTATTGCCGTTGGGGACATTATTGAAGTTCCTGGCCATGTAAAGCTCGCTCCCTTCAAAGATGAAGATGGCAATGAGTTTTTTCTCGCCCAAAAGCTAGATTAATGTTACCCATAAGGGCATGAAGACAATGATTAAACGAGGGCTGATTGCGATCGCTCCCCTTGCCCTTACGATTGGGATTCTCTACTGGCTCTTTTCCTTTATGGAAGAGCTCGTTGGCCCTCCCATGAAGACCCTCCTTGGAAAATACTACGTGCCCGGGATGGGGATCGTGGGTGCCATTATTATCCTTTTCATCATTGGAAGTATCCTCAACACCTGGCTGATTTCCCATGTGACCCACTTTTTCGAGCGGGTTTTTAAAAAGATTCCCCTCTTCAACTCGCTTTACAAGATGGTCAAGAATGTGACCCACTTCTTTCAGTCTTCTCCCGAGGGAGAGAACCAGCAGGTGGTTGAAGTGTCTATTGCAGGGCAAACCCTTGTCGGCTTTATCACCCGGGAAAATTTCTCTGAGTTTCCTGCGATGGAAACTGACCGGGTGGCGGTGTTTCTTCCCATGAGCTATCAAATCGGAGGTTATACCGTTCTCCTTCCCCGCTCAGAGGTCAAGCCGCTTGACATGTCGATCGAAGAAGCGCTCCAATACTCGCTCATCGCTTGGGCCCGCAAGCCTGAGGATTAACTCAGGTATGTTTCAAAATTCATCACCTTAATGTTTTCTCCATAGGGTTGCTCTTTTCCTCGGTATAGCAGGTAACCTTGATCACCTGGCTCCAAAAACTTTTCGACTTCCTTAATCATTTTGGGATGAAATGTTTGGCCTTGTTCACCTTTTCGCATTGTGACAAGAAGCTGTCACAACAAGTTGTCTCTCAAAGAGAAGAGACCATCTCTACAGTGAGATGAATCTAGGGTTC
>NZ_JAAEJV010000047.1 GCF_015356785.1 Candidatus Neptunochlamydia vexilliferae
AGAAAAGCTTGCCTATGCAGGCAATAGGTTACTTAGTTAATCCTCTCCGTACACTTACCAGGTTGGCAGGGATATGACTTAGACTTTGCAGGTGTCCTGACGCTTTATCCGATTTTCAGGTTTAAAATATCCTCGAATTGTTTTTTGGCTTGTGCTATAACTTGTTCCATAGATACTCCAGTGGTTGGTTTTTGGTAGTTGTTATTTTTTCCAAAATCGTACTTACTGGGGTATTTTTTTTCTACTTTTCCCTTCTGCCCTACCTTCCAACTGATTTACTACACACCCCCTCTTAGATAGCCTTTTTAACCAAGAAATGCTTAGACATACAATGGATTAAGAGGTTTATAATCCTGTAATGAAACCCAAAGACTATCTTAATTTCAGTAGTTCAAAATTGAGGAGTGCTGGGAAAAACTTTCCCAGCACTTCAATTTTTTTAATGAAAAAACACTTAAAAATCTAAGGAAATGGTGAATTTTGGATTACTTCCCCAGCTACCTACTTGAGTTCCATCATCATTCCCATACATATCATCATAATCATAGGCATACCCAGTGAAACCTGATTCATGCATTGCTCTATCGTAGACGTTATACATGGGAGCTCCATTTGCATTTTGAGCTTGATAAAATAAGCCTTTGTCTTTTTGAGTACCTAAAAAGTCTTTGCTAATTGGGTTTTCCCAACTGGTTACTATTGATTCTAGCTTCATCCCTGAACACATGAGTGCCGAAAGATCTCTGATCAAATCACACTGAGTTGCATCTGGATTAGTCATCCAGTCCCCAGAGCCACCAGACAACCAAGGAAAAGAATTTTCAATATTTGTCGTAATAGAAGTTACCTTTTCTCCATTTTTTTTGGTAAAATTGAAAGTTAAGAGGTCTTGAGAAACTTGGCAGCTTAACGGGATTGCAATCTTATCAACCGTTGCAATAACATATAGAGGGTGAGTCTGATAGTAAGGTAAAAAAGTATTTTTCAAATACTCTGAAAAATAGCTGTGAAAAGGGGTTCCAACTTCTTTTGCAAAGTGTTTTGGCGACATAACTCGAAAAATCTCTCCACTTGTGTTTTTCATAAACAGCTTAGCCCATGTAGAAGCAGCAGAACCACCATACTCGCCTAACTTTTTTTGAGCTTTAGTTAAAAGCACAGAAGGGTCTCCTGCATAACCTATAAGAGGCCCCTTTCCAGATGACGTATTCATTTGTACCTGAACGGATGGTGAAGAAAATGTATCAACAGCTGTTACATTGCACCATACAGAGTCTAGCGTTACTCCTTCTTGATTCTTGCTTACATTTGTTAATTCAAAAAAAGTATAAGGAGTAGTATAGTCAGAGCCTTTAGTATTTTGTGGATCAGGGTTTTGTGATTTTAGTGTTGCTCCAATTGAAACATACACACGACCTGAGTCGAGCTCAGGAATTAAAATATCAGAAGGAAGTTTTGATAGTGGAATACAAAACTTAGAAGGATCTGTTTGGTCATGATTATAGCTCGGATTTCCTGAGCTATCAAAGGTAACATAGCAAGCCTGGTAACCAGAGGTAGGATCATTACCTTGAACCCTTATGAAAACGTTCTTAGAATCTTTCCCTTTTGTGAGATTGAACATAAAAGGGATTTGACCGAGCTTTGTAGCTTTGCTGTTAGAGGGCAATCCCTGAACAGCTTGAGATGTATTCGGGGTTATTGTTGCAGACATAATTTTCTCCTAAATTAGGTTATCATTAGTCAAAATAGGAGCTTTTTTTTGGAAAAATTTTAACTATCAAAATGATAAGAACTTTGACTTAATGACAAACATTTTTTTAGCTCCTTAACAAAAAATTTATTACACATCAGTATATATTTGCAATTTTTTTTTATAATGAGGTTAGGCAGGACTATGAAATTGAAGCGTCTTACGGATTAACATGCAAATATTTTACCATTCATCTCAAGAGGGTTTCAAATGTTAATTTCCAAAAGGGTTGTTTTTATTGGCACGATTCATCTCGGCCCTAAAGGCCCAAGTATTCTTGTGTCCTGGTGGTAAAGTACAGAGAACGGAGGTCACCTATTCTCAGTGGCACCGGATGGGATGGAGCCATTGGGAGAGTGAGAGATTTTCTAGTCCCCTACCCTAAAAAACTAGCGGAGGGATTCAATCTCTTTGCTTGAAAGTCCGGTCGCTTCAGAAATCTGATTGACTGGAAGGCCCTGATTAAGCAAAGCTTGGGCGATTTCTAAAGCTTTATTGTTTTCGCCCTTTTTTTCGCCTTTTTTTTCGCCTTCCTTATGAGCTTTTCTTTCTGCAGCTTCTATAACCGCTAAGTGATCTCTTTGGTCATTAATGCTTGCTTCATAAGCTTTACGTGTTTTCGGGTCTGCAGAAAGCATCTCGAGCCGCTCTAAAGCTCTTTGGAAAATAGGATCCTTCTTTAGAAGCTCTCTTTCTTCTTCTTTAAGAAAGGGTGCATTGTTTAGAATATGGATCCATATCTCTTTATCCGTCTTGAGTTTATTAACGGGCTTTGACTTAAATTTCTTAAGATCAACGATAGTTGCTTTCCAATGATCAAAGATGTGCTCGTTAGAAGCGGAGATCTCGGGTTTAAACCGATAGGTTTCTACGACTTCATGATGATTTAAGATTCCATTCTTCTCTCCCTGGCTACGATGGAAATCTATAATTGCTAGGATGTGGACTTTTGGAAGGTCGGCCCAACCAATCATTTTCTTAGCCTTTTTGTCGTTTGAGTTCTTTGAAGAAATGGGTTGGTGGTAGTGGTACTCTATTTGCTCGGTGTAGTCTTTACCTAAGTAATAGAGAAGCCTTTTGTCAAACCCATCGTGATTATAGGTTTGCATTTCAATAATATAGCGCTCTCCTCTTCTGGTTTTAACCGATAGGTCAACAAAGGTCGAAGGCTTTCCTACTTCGACACGCATCTTTCTAGGGTCAAGGAACTCCTCAACTTCTATGCGGTCATCTCCTTCAAGACCTAAAACAGCATTGATAAAGCTTTCTAGAATCTCTTTGCTACTTTTGTCACCAAAAAAGTCCTTGAACACAACGTCAATTTTGATATCTAACAGGTCTATCATGTCTCTAACACTCCATTGTCTGCTATTTTAGCATGAAAGGAGCGGTCTGTATACCCTTTTGTTTTTGCCGGACTGTCATAGGGCAAAGGCAAAAAAGCGGATGAAGAAGAGGCTTCGTAAGAGATTTCAGGAGTGTTTACAAGGGGAAGTCTCTCCCGAATCCTTCGATCAGGTGCTTCATTCTTATCTAGTGCTGGATCCGTGAGTAATGAGCTCCAATGAGCCTGCAGTTTTGTTCATCTTTTTTTGTAGACTTGCTTGAACTTATTTGGGTATACTGGATTTATTTGAACCCAAATTTTAGGTTAAAGGATCTTTAATGGAAAAGGTAAAAAGAAATGCCCCATGCCCTTGTGGAAGTCAAAAGAAGTACAAACATTGTTGCTTATCAAAGCTGAGCTCCCTTGCTCCCATCGAATATGATGTTGAGTGGCAGAGGCTTCGCCAACTGGAGTCAAGAATCGCTGGGGATACCCTTAGATTTGCTGAAGAGGAATGGGGTTCAGAGATTCTAGACGATGGATGGGCAGCTTTTTCCCTAGAGTCGGGGCTGCAAGAGGATTCCCTAGATGGCGAACACTTCTTTCCAGAGTGGTTTGTCTTTCGGTGGATCCCCTCTGATTATTCAAACCGTTGGGCACATCTAGGACAGAATCTCACAATGGCAGAGCTTTACCTTCAGAAAAACCCTTCCAGTCAGAGAGAACGTTTTGTCTCTGCGGTTAAAAGAAGCCCTTTTAGTTTTTTTCTGATAGAAGAGGTGATCCCTTCTAGACGGTTGGTATTAAAAGACCTCATTCTCGATAGGACTGTTACGGTTAAAGAAAACTTGGGTGCCGACCCAAAGGCTGAAGGGAAGGTCATCCTTGCAAGGCCTGCCTTCTTTGGGGAGGGGCACTCTATCCAGATTGGGGTTGGTATCACTTTCCTGCCAGCTCGTTATGGTATCAACGTTTTCGATCTGAAAGAAGAAATCTTAAAGCGAGAGAAAAACCTCAATGAAGAATCTCTTATGAAGTATGATAACGATTTGAGAAGAGCCTACTTTGCATGGTCTGACTCTTTGCACCAACTCCCTAAGCTGTGCAACAATGATGGAGATCCCATTAAGCTCTGCACCCTCCGTTACCGATTAGAGTGTCCACCAAGATTGGCCTTTGACCGCCTGGCTCCCTTGTATAAACTTGAAAATCCTAAGAAGCTTTTAAAAAGAGGCAAGCTTGATGGGGATCAAGAGCTAAAGTCCATAGATTTTCCTTGGATCAAAGATCGCTCTTCAGCTACTGTTTTAGGACAGATAAAGATCGACCAGGATAGATTAACCATTGAAGTCAATTCCGTGAATCGCTCTAAGAAAATTCGAAAAGAGATTGCAGAATGCCTTCCCGAAGCGATCTTTGAGAGGTTGGAAACCCAATCGCTAGATCCAGAGATCTTAAAAGCCAAGGGGCCCGTAAAGCCCTCCCCTGAACCTTCCCCTGAAGAGAAGAAGGCGATCAAGGACTATCTCTCAAAGCACTACAAAAGTTGGCTTGATAAACCCGCTCCTTCTCTAAATGGGAAAACGCCCCGCCAAGCATCAAAAAGTAGTAAGTATCGAGAAAGGTTGGAGTTCCTTATATACGAGCTTGAGCAAAGTAGCCAGAAAAGGGATCCCCACCTCAATCCAGATGTTCAATATCTCCGCCAAGAGCTTGGTCTTTAGGTTCTCCTCTCGAAATTTATTGCTAGGTCTTCAGGGATCTTTTCAGAAACTTGCGATTTTTTTGCCTCAAAAATAGCACCTGACTATTTACATTCGGCAAAAAAATCGCAAGTTTCAAGAAAACCTCCTCTGAATTCCTTAGCCCTAAATTTCGAGAGCAGAACCTAGGGTTGGGCAAAAATAAAGGAGTATTTTTCGAAAAAAATTTCGGGCCGCCTGCGGCGGCCATCCAATGCCCCCACTCAACTACCAATGCTCCTACTACCCACTACCGTGTGGAACTTTCCTGACAACCCCTACCCCAAGGTACTCGCTCTCCCCAGCAAGGTTGGGGTTGAGAACGAGGCCGCCAGCAGAAAAACCGCCTATCGCTGGCGGATACCCATCACTTAACGTTTCCTGGCACCGGGTATAGGTATAAGGCTTATCGCTATAGAGGCGTCTTTTCGTGTGGGCATGGTTCATGAGAATCGTCACCGCTGCTTCGAGCGCTTTGGGAAGGGTGTAGGGTTTCTGGCTCTTTTGGCTGAGGGTTTTGACGAGGCTTTTTTGATCGCTATACCTTTTCTTGCGGCTATTGGGGATGATGTCGTGGCTCATCAGGATCCAGTAGGAGTCGGGCACTTCTTTGTCTCCTAGATCCTTTTTAAGGGTGGGATAGTAGTAGCGATACTTCGTGGCATGGCCGTTTCCCTTGGGCTTTTCAATGAGGGTTTGAAGGGTTTTGAGGGTGAGCGGTGTTCCATTGACCGTTTGGGGGATGAGGGTGAGGAGGTGGGTCTCCCGGAGTTTTTTGCCGCTCCAGATGGGACAAGGGCTGTTTAGGATCTCTTCGATGTTGGGGGGTAAGGGGGGAACTTGACCGACGGTTCCAAAGTAGGTTTCCCACTCTTTGGGGCCGAAGGCCATTTGGGGCACTTGAGGTGGTTTGGAAGCTGGTAAGGTCGGGCGATTTTTCTGGAGCTTTTCCCGAACCATTTTTTCGAGATCGGGATGGAAGGGGACCCCTACCGGTTCGAATGTCGTGATGGCTTTGCTTGTGAGGACTCCTTCTACGATATGTTTCATCGCATTTGGGGATATTTCGACGTGCCAGAGCTTAAGGGTGGTGATCGTGGGGCTTTTCTTGAGAAGCTCGGCGATCACTTGCCCCCCCTCAAGGGTGATGGGGCTAAAGCTAAAGTCTAGGGTGTGGAGGTTGCTTTGGCTTGCAAGTCTTTCGATCGAGCGCTTATTGTGGGCGATGCCTCGATTGAGGCAGGCGGCTTTGAGCTCTTTTTGGTTGAGGCGGAGGGTGTCGTAGAGGTTAATGCCATCGATGGCTACTTTTTTGAGGGAAGGGGTCGCGCTCCGCTTGAAGAGGGTCAAGCGGGGGGCTTTGAGGCGGAGGGTGGTGAGGGAGGAGCAGTGGGAGACGTGGAGCTTTTTAAGGCGGAGGAGGGGGATCGGCGCCGCTGGAACCTCGGATTTAAAAAAACTCCCCTCTTGTTTGGGGATCTCTATGCTTTGGAGGTGGGGGCAGTGGCTGAGGTTGAGCTCTTCGAGGTTGGGGGCTTTTTGGGCAAGCTGGTCGAAGGTGGTGAGGGCGGAGCCGCGGAGATCGAGGACTTTGAGGCGGCTATGGAGGAAGGGGGCGAGGGTAGCGCTACTGAGGGTTTTGCAGTTGAGGAGGCGGAGGGTGGTATATTTTCTGACGAGGTTGATCTTGAGGCTCGAGAGAAGGAGGGCTTCTCTTTCGGGGTCGTTTTCGAGTTTGGAGCAGTCGATTTCAAGCCCTCCGCGGATCGCGCGGATCGTTTTGAAGGTGGGATAGGCGAGGAGCTCTTTTTGGGCTGCGGCGATGGAGAGGAGCCCTTTTGAGATCTCTTGGTCGGTGACCTCTCGGCCGTGACAGGCATATTGGGCGCCGATCGAGGTGTGGGATTGGAGTAAGGGGCGCCCGACAGCTTGTTTGAGCCGCTCTTGGGGTGTTGTCTGCTTGGAGAGGTAGGCCGACTGGATGAGGGGGCCGATTTTGCTGGTGCTATGGTCTTGGGGCCGGAGGTTGATGAGGGTGGAGAGGAGGGTCTGGGCTGTGGGGTTTTTGAGTTGGGGAAGGGTTTCCTGGAGGTGGTGAAATTGGGCGCAGAGGGTGGCCATCTCCCCTTTCCGAAAGAGGAGGGTGGGGGTGAAGGTCTGCTGGGGATCTTCGGTATAGAGCTTCTTGGTTTCCGAGGGGGTGAAGAGGGAGGTGTACTCTTTTTCTTTGGCTTGGAGATCGAGGGCCCACCCCTTGAGGATAAAGTCGGGCTCTAGTTTGCAGAAGGTGTAGATGACGGTGGGGTCGAGTTTCGAGTGGGGGTTGAGGGTGAAGAGGATCGAGCAGAAGTTGATGGTGTCGTAAGGCATCGGCTTCCCGATCTCCGTTTCGGGAAGTTTCTTCAAGTAGGCGAGGGTGGCCCTTTTGAAGGCTTCTTTTGTTTTCTCCCCTTTCCGAATGGGGATAGCAAAGGAAATATCGTTGTCAACCGAGGTGATTTTTTGATCTCTATAGATGTAGTTGGGGGCTCTTCCATCTCCGGGACGGGTGAGGATCGCGAGGAGGAGGTTCCAGGTGTGGTTTTCGGGATCGAGGGGTGGGACCCCTTGTTTGAGGCGGGTATCGAGGTTTTCTCCTGGGACCGTTTGGGAGAGGAGGAGGGGGTAGGATTTGTCCCCTACGGTGAGGCGGGCGAGTTCGGTAGGTGGAGGCCCCTCCCCTGCTAGGCGGGAGGCGAGGTTATAGAGGGCATATTCCATGAGGGGATGGTGGGGCTTTTGTTTGAGATGGAGGTCGAGCTCTTGGGTTTGAAGGTGGCAGACGCCATGGGCGCTCCGGTAGTCGCTTTTGATGTTTCCCTGATTATCGAGAATTTTCGGGATGAGGATCTCTTTGAGGTAGCGGGTTCCAAGGGTGGGGGTTTGGATGGTGACGGGAGAGGGGTTTTCCTGGGTGAGGTGGCGCAAAGAGGTATGGAAGGCTTTTTCTTTGCGGAGGACCGACTGGCGGGTCCCATCCCGGTTAGGGATGGGGGATAGCTCTTCAAACAGGGCTTTTTTCCCTTTTTTGAGGAGGGTATCTAGGTAGAGTTCCCTTAAGGGCTCGAAGGTCATCCGCTCGGAAAGGGCCTGGTAATACCCTCGATGGGAGCCCCCTTTTTTCTCTAGGAGGGTGGTGATAAGGGTTTCGAGTTGCTGCTTGGCATTGAGCGGTTGGGAGAGGCTTTTCGAAAAGGGGGCATCGTGTTTTTTTATCTGTCCAAAGGCAGCGTCGAGTAAGGAGAGGTTTTGAAGGCTTTTTGCAAAGGGTGGGGCTTTTTGGGTATGGGTGTTAAAGACAAAATCGAGATGGGCGTAGAGGGGGCTTAGGATGAGAAAGTATCCCTTGGTAAGAAGCTCTTTTTCCCGAATAAGGGGAAGGGTCTCTTTTTGCTCTCCATAGCTTAGGTGGAGAGTGACCCGGAGATGGTAAAGCTTTTCGACCATTTCTTTTAAGAGGGAGTGGGTCAGCGGGTCGAAGATCTTTTTTTTATCGAGCCACTTGAGGATATCTAGGGTATTGGCTTCTGGACACCCGAAATAGAGGGCGAGATCGCCGATCAGGAGGAAGAGGGGCTGGACATAGTGCTCCTTGACGTTGATCGAGGGGAGGAGCCCTTTTTTCCAGCTTTTTGTGAAGTCTTTGAGCCGCTCTTTTAAGATCTGGGTGGCGCGCCGCTCCCCCACTGTTTGCCCCTGTTGAAGGGGGCTGTTGAGGATGGCATCGACCTCTTTTTTGTAGGCCTTAAAGAGCTCAGGGGTGCTGCTGTTTAAACTTTGGCTTCTAAGGAGGGTATGCTCCAAGCTGGCGGGGTCATAGAACCGGTCATGGCTTTTGGGCTTTTGGTAAGCGGCCATCTTTTTGGGGGTGTGGATCGTCCCGCTGGTGTAGGGATCTCCCCCACTGTCGATATGGAGTCCCGAGCGGTGTTTATTCCCTAGGGCGGTGAAAAGGGTCATGTGGCTGGCAGCGGTCTCGCCGAGTGAGGTGAGCTGCAGGTTGATCAGGAAGGCGAGGTTTTGGAAGTAGGTGCGATGGTTCTCATCTTCGATGAGAATCATCCACTCGAGATCGGAGTAGGGGCAGAGCTCTTCTCGAGCAAAGGAACCCATAGCCCGCAGGTCGTAGTGGCAGGGGGGAGCGCCGAGGATCGCAAAGGTATCTTTGAGGAAGATTTCCTCAAAGAAGGTGATGAATGCCTGTGTCCGCTTCTTCTGAAGAGCTCGAGTGGTTGGAGCTCCGAGCGATACAAATCGCTCCCGGTAGGCTTTAAGAGCGGTCCGGTACCGTTCGGTGATGTAGATGGGGTTTTGGGGAAAGGTCTCGTCGGTCAGCCCCTTGATCACCCGGTCGCTCAACGGGGCAAACCGCTCCACAGAGTCCCCTTGAACGGCATTGAGGACCTTTTGGGCCTGCGTATAGAGGGTTTTCAGATAGCCCCCTCCCCCAGGGTGGCACTGGTATTCCTTGAGCCGCTCGATCTCAACGAGGATCTTCTCAAAGGTCTTGGGGTCCCCCTTTCCCTTGCACTGCTCCAACCACTTTTTGTAGTGGTCGGTCTCGACCAGGTGCTTCTGGATAATCGGAATGAAGAGCGCGGAGGCTTTTTGATGCAAGGGCTTCAGAGCCCCCCGATCGAAGCGGGCGGCGAGATCGATCGCCTTGCTATAGTAGCGCATTGCAACAAGGGGCTGTTTAAAACCCCAGTACCTCTCAGCTGCTAGGCGGGCCAATGCCAGCTGCTCCTTCCCCTGACCGGGGCTCCGCTCCAGCAGTCGAGGGAGCCGCTCTCCCAAGAGCTTTTCAAAGTCCCCCTTAGAGAGCTTCGGGATCAGCTCAAGAATCAGAGTATAGAGGCGGCTCAGCTCCTTGGGACTATTCTCCTTCCGGACGGAAAGAAGAAGGGTATAGAGATTCTCGAGCCCCTTGTCGATCTTCCCCTCCTTTACGAGGGTTTCGGTTGCCTTCAGAAAGGGGAGGTTTAAAGCTAGATGGACCCTTCCAGCGAGCTTCTTGCTCATCTGAACATTGTTTTCCCTTAGGAAGGTCTCGATCTTCTCCTTGGCAAGGCCGGTCAGGGTTTCGTAACTGTGGCGAACCTGAGGGTTCAAAGAGCTCAAAGGACACTCCTGAGGGGTCGACGATTTGCCATAAAGAAGGGCCACGACCTTCCCTCCCCTGTCGTAAAATTCCAGGGAGTACTCCCCAAACGACTTTTTGCTGATTAACCGACTCGATACTGACATCTCTATCTCCATTTAACCAAAGTTACACTGATGGTTATTTCATATGTTTTTTTTCAATTGGACACAAATCTTCTAATAACTCCTGTACCGTATCTAACCTCAAGCCACTTCTGACGTGAAAGATCAATACCTTTATCAGAAAAGTTACCAACAGAAGCGTTCCATTCACCAATTTCCTCTTGACAACGAGTACATGTCCATGGATTATTACTATACAGCCTTTCTCCCGAGGCTATATGCTCCGTTAAGATCACTACTAATGCTTCAATCGTCTTGGGAATGTCATATAGACTCCCACTCTTTTGGCTTAAATTTTTAACCATTGCCTTGAGTACTGTGTAGGTTTTTGTTTGACTCTTTGGAATAATATCTCTACTCATAAGAACCCAGTAAGGATAAAACAGTTCTTGGTTTCCTAATTCCTTTTTTAAAATATCATTGTAGTAGTTATACTTTGCCTTATAACCACCTCCTTTTGGTCTGCTGATAAGCCGTTGAAGGGTGTTGAGAGTGAGGGGTAAACCATTGATTGTTTTAGGAACAAGTGTTAAAAGATGAGTTTCTCGAACCTTTTTTTTTCTCCATATAGGACAAGAGCTATTCAAAATTTCTTCAATATTTGGGGGCAAAGGAGGAACTTTTCCTACATCTCCGAAATACTTTTTCCATTTTTTTGGACCAAATGCCGTTTGCGGAACTGAAAAAAATACAGAAGCCAAGCTACTGCTTTTTTGGAAAGTTTTTATACTTCCTCGATTTTTCTGTAACTTTGCATAAATAACCTCTTCAATTTGTTTAGATAATTTATTTCCTAATAGCTCTAGATTAGTTATGGTATTGTTTTCTTTCAACGCTTCCACAATAGTACCAATCCCTTTTTCTGGAAGATCTGTATAGCAAAGGTATAGCTCTTTAAGGTTTGGGTAGTAAAGAATGAGGTCAACGATTACCTTTACCCCACTTATTTTGAGTGGGCAGTAGTTCATATTGATTTTTGTTTTACGTTCTTTGAGTTGACCGATAAGAGCCGAATACCCCTTTTTCCCTAATAGGGATCGATATGGAGCAAACCTTTGGTCAGTTATAGCTTTATTTATAAGGTTTAAATCAACCAAAGGAGATTTCGATAGATCAAGATGAGGAAGCGAACTAAAAAAAACACTGATCTTTAAAATTTTTAGCTTGGGATTATGGTCTGCTTTAAGGTATTTCAGAGAGTAAGACTGGATGCAAACCTCTTTTAGAGAATTGCAATGGGCAATATCAATGTTTTCAAGGAGTGGCAAGTTAAGTGAGATAAAAGTGAGTTCCTTACACTTACTAAGAGAAAGCTTTTGCAAAACCGGAGTTTTCTGATCAAGGCCTTTTAGAAGTCCAATAGAAGACCCTTTCAAATTAAGAACCTTGAGTTTGGAATGAAAAAAAAGGCTGAGATTTTTATGATTAAGTACTTCACAATTTTGCAAATGAAGATGTTTTAAGCGGTCTTTCTTGAATAGGAGTTCAAGGCTTTCAAGAAGGATTTGCTGCCTTTCAAAATCTCCTTTCATATGGGAAAAGTCTATACTAATTCCATCTTTGATACTTCCCACATTTTCATCGATAGGGTAAGCGAGGATCTCTTCCTTGGCTTTGGCTAAGGAGTAGACCTGTCCACTGACAATGGCGGAGTAGAGTGGAAAGGTGCCAAATGATTTCTGGTAGGCGCCTGCTGAGGTAAACGATTGGGTGAGGTTGGTATTAAGAGCGGTTTTAAGGCGGGCTTCAATGGGTCCGGTGGTGATGTTGTAGGCGGCTTGGATCCGGGAGCCTACCTCTCGGGTGCTGAAGTCTTTTCCTCTCAGGGTGAGGAGGTGGCTGAGGAGCTGATTTGCGGTGATTTCGGGGTTCTTACGGAGGGCCTCTTGAAGTCGGGTGAATTGAGCGCAGAGATTGACAAACTTCCCGGAGCGGATCAGGAGGCGGGGGGTGAAGACCTTTTCTTTTGTTTTGTCTTCTGTGTAGAGTCTTTGCTCCTCTTTGGGAGGGAAGAGTTTGAGGTAGGCCTGCTCTTTAGCAGTGAGATCTTTTATCCAACTCTTAAGGATGAAGTCGGGCTCTAAATTGCAAAACTCGTCGATGACTTTTGGATCGAGGGTAAATTTCGGATCGATACAGAAAAGGATCGAGGAAAAGTTGATGGTGGGGCCTAAACGGAATTTTGTGAATGCACTTCCGAGGATCGGAATGGCAAAGGACATGTCGCTGTCGATAGGGATGAGCTTCCGCTCTTTGGTGAGGATATAGTTATCGGCTCTCCCGTCTGAGGGAAGGGTGAGGATCGCAAGTAAAAGATTCCATGTCAGATGCTGTTTATCGAGATTCTCAACCTTAAAGTAGAGCTTTTTTTTGAGAACCTCATTGAAATTTGTTCCCGGAACGGTTTGTGAAATGAGGACGGGGTAGGGCTTTTGGCCGGGAAGCTTAAAGGAGACGAGTTCTGTGGGGGGTGGCCCATCTCCCGAGAGGCGGGCGGTGAGACTGTAGATAGCATATTCGAGCATCGGGTGGTGGGGCTTTTGTTTGAAGTGGAAGTCGTAACGTCCTTGTTTAAACCGGTAGACGTTATGGGCGGCCTGATACCCTTTTTTGATACTCCCCTTTTCAAAGATAGCAACCTCTTTTCTCAGATAGCACTTGCCGAAGGTGGCGCTTTTTACCTCGACGTCGGTCCGATCGGTTGTAAACACCCCTTCTAATAGGTCGCGGTGAAAGCTATCTTCTTTCAAGCGGGTCGACTGGCGGGCTCCATCACGGTTGGGGATGGAGGCCAGGGTATCGCGTAGCTTCCTCTGGTGGGCCTTGTCAAGGGTATCGATGTAGACCTTTCTAAGGGGCTCGAGTGCGGTTTTTTTAGAGAGGTGGAGGTAGTGGTTCCGGTGGGTCTTTTTGCTTAGGTTAAGCTGGATGAAGTAATTCACACACTCTCGAATCTGGGCTGTTGATTTTGCATATTGAAGTGCATGGGAGTGGAGCTGAAGACCGGAAAAGTACTTTTCAAAGGGAAAATCGGCTGCAGGATGCTCAAACCTGAGGGGCTCGGGGCTTTTGGTCTCTTTGTTTAAGTAACGCTCGATTAAGGCATAGAGGGGGTCGATCACGAGGTAGTAGGCTCGCTTGAGAGCGGCTTGCTCTTTATCTGTGAGCATCGCAAGCCCTTGAGAACTGAACGTCAGGGAGGCCTCCTCTTTTTGCTTTCCATAGTAGGCATGCAAACGGATCCGGGTTTTATGGATGGTTGTGATCGCCTCTTTTAGGAGGGTGTGGGACTCTTCAGTGAAAACTCCCCTTTGTGTGAGCCAATGGGCGATCTTGAGGGTTTCCATTTCGGGGCAGTTGAAGTAGAGGGCGAAGTCGGTGAGGAGGTGGAAGAGGGGCTGAACACATTGCTCTTTGAGATCGAGGGGGGAGCTCCACCCCTTTTTCCATATGTCTTTATAGCTACTTGTTTTGGTGGTTCCGTTGAGCCGCTTACCGATGAGTTTGAGGGCTCGGCTCTTTCGAACTTTTCTCCCCTGCTTTTCCTTATTAAGGATGTCTTGCACCTGAGTGTTGAAGGTGTGGAAGAGCTCCCCTTTTGAGGTGTCGGCTAGGGTGCCCGAGCGGATGAGGGTATTTTGGAGGCTATTGGGGGCATACATCTGATCATCTCCCCCCACTTTATTTGCCATCTCTTGGGGTTCGAGAACCAATGCTTTAATGTCTCTAGGGGTATCGAGATGGAAGCCGGAGAGGGGGGTAGGGCCGAGGGCTGTAAAGTGGGGAAATCCCTCGGTATAGGTCTCTCCAAGAGCGATTGTTTGGAGCTTAATCAGGGTCATCAGATTGGAAAAATAGGGAGCCTGACTTTTTTTCTCGATGAGGAGGAACCATTCGAGGTCGGAATAGGGGCACATCTCTTGGCGGCCGATCGACCCCATGGCGCGGAGGTCGTAGTGGCAGTTGCGAGGACGGGGGCCAAGGATGAGAAAGGACCCTTGGAGGAGGTGCTCCTTAAAGGTCTTGATAAAGTCAGGGGTGGAGTGGGGACCAAAGGTATCTCTGAGCTTAGCGAATGCTTTGTGGAGCTCTTCGGTGGGATAGTTTGGGGAAAAAGAGGGATCGTTTTCCTTCCAGTTGAGGTTTTTATTGAGGATCTGGGCACATTTATCAAAAGCTTCCCTTCGGCCAATATCGACCTGGTAGAGCTCGTTATAGACGTCATTTGCCTCGGAGTAGAGCTTCTCGATGATCAAGGGGGCAACGCCATATGTTTTGAACCGATCGATGGCGGAAAGGGCTTCCTCGAAATCGGCTGGTGCCCCCTTTGCCAATTCTAGCCTCCGTCTGAAGAGTCCTTTATGGAGAGCAAACGCGATGGGAAGCTGGGAGGCTTTTTGGTGGAGCTTGGAAGAGGATCTTTTGGGTATTTTTTGGGTGATCTGGATCGCTACACCATAGTAATACATCGCGGTGGCGTAGTGCTCCTCCTTTCCGCCAATAGAGGCAAGCTGAAGGTACTTGTCTCCACACTTTTCCGCGAGGTCTATTTGCTCTTCTCTTAGGGTAGGGGTTTTAAACAGAAGATCTTTTAGCTTAATGAGAAGGTCTCCAAATTCCTTTTCATCGACTTGATCGATGAGCTGCAAGATCTCTTTGTAGACGGTCTTAAGTTCTTCTGTTTTTTTTGTTCCCCCTATGGCTACTCCTATTTTGTTCATCAGGGGTGTTTGGGGCGCTTTAACAGAGTAAAGGGGGGAACTGGAGGAGGAACTCGCTTGGCTTTGCAATAGAACTCCATTGTCTTTGAGGAAGGTGTTAACCTTTTCCTTCGCTGCAAGGGGGAGGTTATCATAGCTCCAGCTCCTAGTGTGATCGAGGTCTAAGGGCTTTTTCTGCGGGGTTGAAGAGCCTCCATAAAGGTGGGCGACAACTTTCCCCCGCTCGCTATGAAGTTCGAGGGTGTGATTTCCAAAACGGGTTTTTTCGATCGGGTTTGCCATCTGGACCTCCTGGGCGGTAAAAATAGCCTCATTTTGTGGGAAAAAGAAATTTTTAGCAAGAGAGACAGTCGCACTCCAGCAATTCCCGGAATAAAAAATTTGAATAGCCCCCCTAACCATTTTTAAGCTACTAAAATTTCGTCCATGGAGGGACTATAAGGAAATAGCATTTCCA
>NZ_JAAEJV010000048.1 GCF_015356785.1 Candidatus Neptunochlamydia vexilliferae
TGGTCCATATCTTTGCTCGAAAATTCTTCCATCATACAAGTCTCCAAAAAGCTTAAAAAATACTTGACAATGTACGACAATTCGATTATTATGTCTTTAAATTTTCTAAAAAAAGTTGCCCTTTAAAAATGCTCAACTTTCTTTACTAACCTGCGGAATGCGGAATGTGGGATAAATTATATGCGGGGAGCATTTTTTCCTGATAACTGGGAAGAACTCTACAAAAAATCTAAACAGGGTAAAAGATTACCATGAAATAAGTATATACCCAAAAACACTCTTTGCAGCTGTTTGGGTATAGCTCAGTTATAATGTTTAGCGGTAACTTCTCTCCATTTTTTGATGATTTGAGCGGCAAGGGGAGCGGCTTCTTTTCCATAATCGCCAAACTTAAGATAGACGACAACGGCAAGCTCGGGCATGTCAACGCGGTAATCGTCATCTTCTTTAAAGGAGAGGGCTCCAAACCAGATGTCTTTGCAGATGAGAGGCTCGCTTTCTCGGTCGAGGGTGGGGCGGTAGACGAATTCGGCGGTTGAGGTTTTTCCTACAAAGTCCTTTTGGAGCTTTTTGTACTCGGGGATCCACTTGGGGTGTTCGTAAAGGGCGCGGATCCGGTAGGGTTGGACAGGCCCTTTTTCTCCCATGACAACGCGGCGCATCCCTTCCATGAGCTCTCCACGGACACGGGGTGTCATCTCGAGGGTCCGTTTGACTTCGCGACTTGTGGGGATAACCCCTTGGAGGTTGGCTTTCATCTTGATGATTTGGGGTTTGAGGACCTCCCCACCATTTCCGATGGTGGCGAGCATCACGGCGGTTTGCAAGGGGGTGACAACAAGGGAGTGCTGCCCAATCGCAAATGAGTAAAGCCCTGTTTTGTTGTCACGAAGATCGTCGGGAACATACCCTCTTGTTTCTCCATACAGGTCGATTCCGGTCAGCTTTCCAAATCCAAAGTGTTCGGTTGTCTTTTGGAGGGTCGCAGGGTGGTCGATCACCTCCCCTGCTAGAAGGGAAAAATAGATGTTACTGGACCGCTCGAGCGCTGTTTGAAAGTCAACCCGTCCTAAGGAGGCGTGGCTCCGGGGAAGGCATCCACCTTTGTGGTAGCGGGTGATGAGTCTCCCTCCGGGATAGCGCCCTAATACGATCCCATTTTCGGTGACCACTTTTGGGTTCATTTCATCGATCACCTCTAAGGGGTTTTTTCCTCCGGTTTGTCTGAGCGCTTCGTAACCGGTAACGAGTTTGAAGATCGAACCAAGTGGTGTTGATTGACCATAGGCGTAGGACTTTCCATAGCCAAAGCCATTTTTGGGATAAAAAGCTCCTGCAAGCCCTTGGAGGGTTTGTTTACGGATCGTATAGTAGCGTCCCCAAAGGGGGACGTTTAGCTCTTTAAACGAGCGGAAGGTTTTCATGAGGTCGAGGGAAACGTGGTGGGAGCGGAGGAGTTTTAGGGGTTCATCTAATTTGCTCTTCAGCACCAGATGAAATAAAAAGGGTTGGAGTTCAGGATCTTTACTGATATTTCCATAGATAAAAGCATCGAAAAATTTCCACTGGTGTTTGTCCCAGAACTCTCCGAAAAGGGTTTTTTCTGCTTCGTTTAAGTAGTCGGTGTAGGGGTGGGGGTAGGTCTTTTTTTCTTTTTCTTCTTCCCGCTTTTCTTTGAGGTAGGCGCGAAAATGTTTTTTCCGCCACAGGGGAAAGACCCGCTCGTGATAGAGCGCTTTGACTTGGGAGGTGATCTCCTCTTTGATCGAGACAAAAGCTTGGTTGAGTTTCCGGTAGGTGTTTAGACTCATTGTTTGAGCTTCTTCCAAACTTTGCGCTGAAAAGTTTTCTCCGTTGGCGGCAAGGCGGAGAAGATCGAGGAAAAGGAGTTTATCTTCGTTGAGCTTGATCGGCTTTAAAAAGGGGTCGAGCTCTTTGCGGATTTCATCGGCAAGGGGGTTGTCCCATCCCCCTTTTGAATAGAGGGTGTGGATCGTTTCGGAAAGGTTTTTTTTTCCGAGGAGTTTGTGGAGGGCTAAGGCGACATGTTGGAGGTGGACCGCTTCTTGAACGGAGAAGGCTTGTCCAAGAGAGTGGCGGACTTTCCCTCCCCGACCCAAGATGTGGTCGAGGTAAAAGGGCCAGGTGAGCCACTCTTTTTCGGTATAGAGGGGAGTTTCCCGCTCAAGGGGGAACTCTCCATCCCAAATGGCTCCGATATGATGGGGGCTTTCGAGCCACTTGTAAATCTTTCCGATTTTTTCCTTCCGATTTTTGTCGGTTAAGATGAAATCGTTGGGGTTGGAATTGGGGTACGAGGCGAGGGCGACAATCTCTCCTGTTTCGGGGATCATGGCGACAATTGCCCCGCCCTTAATCCAAGGGGGGCAAATAGTGTCATGTCCCTTCCCAGCAAGGGAGAAATGGCGTTCCCGGTCCCGCTCGTTTAAGATTAAAAGTTCTTCGGCGTAAGCTTGCAATTCGGAAGAGAGGGTGAGGAGGATGCGGCTTCCTGCTTCGGGCTCTTTGCCACCCGGTAGGTTCCGGATGAAACGTCCCTTTGCCCCGAGCTCAACTTCCCGTTTTCCATACGTGCCTCGGAGCGATTGGTCGAGCTTCCGTTCGATCCCTGTCTTTCCGACGTGGGCGTGGATCGTATAAGCCTTTTCCTTGAGTTCGGCAAGACGCATCTCCACATCGTGACTGCTATAAAATCCCTTAGGCAAAGGGATGGGGAGCCCTTCTTCCCGTTGCTCAAGGAAAAGAGAGAGCTCTTTAATCTCTTGGGCGATGGTGAGGTATTGCCGCTGGTTGATCGCTCCCATGTAGCCGATAACATCAGCTGCTACTTTCCCTTGAGGGTAATACCGCTTTGCTCCCCGCTCCATGGCTAGGCCGGTCCAATCCTTTTCAAGGAAGCGGAGGCGGTAGTAAAGCGCTTCAGAGATGTCTTCTTTAATGACAAAGGGGGTGTTCGGAAAGATCGAGGCTTTGCTGTAGATGAGATCTTCGATGGCAACCGGGTCCATCTCTAACGCTTTCCCAAGCATGGCGGCTAAGTTTTCGATATAGCGCCGCCTCTCATAGACTTTGACCCGCTTCCCCTTTGCATCGCGCTCCCAGCTCACGAGGGGAATTTCACGGATCCGGTCGTAACAAACCGCGGCATTGTATTGGACTTTATTGATGGCAAGGGGGAGATTAAAACGATCCCGAATGGTTCCTCGGGGAGCCGCTTCCACTACAGTGCGCCTTTGGGGTTTTAGCGCCTTTTCGACATACTCTTCATGCTTGATCGTTCCCAAATACCATACCCGAAGAGCGATCATTAAAAAGGCAACTAAAAGGAGGTGGAGGGCGCGACTTGCTTTGTCGGGAATATCACGTGTCATGCAGTTTACTCAATCTATTGAGTAATTTTACTCAATGCATTGAGTAAAAGTCAAACTGCGCTACTTGCCAAAATGCTTGGTAGACAGAGTCTCTTCCTTTTCGAGATACTTAACCATGACAACTTGCAGCTGTTTTTCCAAGTCGTTTTGGGGGGCAATTTTTCCTCTCCCAAGGGCGGTTAGGTATTTTCGAGTCGTTGCAGAAGCATGGACCTTAGGAAGAACCTCGATTGCTGTATTGACATAGTCCTTTGTCTTTTCGTCAACAAGGTCTCCCTCTTCGCAGGCCTGCTGCATCTGCTTGACCTTTTCAATCTGGAGGACGAGATACTTTTTCTGGTAGGCATCGTGGTTCATCTTATTTTGAGAGTGGGCGATTCCTAGAGAAAGTCCTTTGAGCCAGAACTCGATATCGATCCGGATCAATTGATTTTCGAGAGGGGTTTTCCCATCTCCTTTGAATTTATGACCTAGGTTGTGGATGAAATCGATACTTTCCTGCTCATGGGGAGTGGGGGTGAAAAAGACCATGTCGCGCACTTCGCGGCTGATCTTTTCATTGGGGTGACTCAGGCAGATCGCGACAAGTTCTCGGTTTTGCGCTTCGTAAAGGGTGGCGACTTCCTTTTTATAGGCATCGCTTTTTTCGCTTTGGTATTCGTTGACCATCGAGGAGAGGGTTTTTCGCTCTTCGAGAAGGCCGTTGTACTCCCACTTTTTGTTCGCAGTGGTGTAGTTATTGTCCATTTTTTTCAAAAAAGAATTATAATGGCCTGCTCGGTAATCAGACAGGACTTCATCAAGAAGTTTTTGAGCCGGGGCAGCGATTTCTTCTGCTTGGATGGGCTCGGTTTTTGTCGCTTCCTCTTCACCTACAAGGGGAAGGGTCATCATAGCAGCCACTAAGGGGGTAAATAATTTTTTTTTCATCACGTGATCTCTCCATTTGGTTTTCTTCTATTATAGTAGATTCTCAATAAAATTGCACATCTAATCGCGCAAAGAAAAAAATTTAAATGAGGATTTCTCTTGGAAAAAAAGGGCAAGATAGAGTAAAAAGGATAAAGATTGTGCGCCTGTAGTTCAATGGTAGAACAATAGCCTTCCAAGCTATTAGTGTCAGTTCGATTCTGATCAGGCGCTACATAACCTAATTTTAAACCAAGACCGAAATCTTTACAGAAGGTGAAGATGCCGTCGTCAAACAAAAGGGACAAGGCTTGGCAAAAGACCAAACATACCAAACAACTGTATCCATTAAGGATCTTCTAGAAGCTGGGGCTCATTTCGGCCACCAGAAGCAGCGATGGAACCCCAAGATGAAGCGCTACATCTTTGAAGAGCGCAGTGGGATCTACATCATCGACCTCGCAAAGACGATGCAACAGATCCGTGTCGCCATTGAGGCGATCGTTTCGACTGTTGAAAAACATAAAAGCATTCTCTTTGTGGGAACCAAAAAACAAGCAAAAGATGTCATCAAAGAGTGTGCCGAAAGGTGTGGCGAATTTTACGTTTGTGAGAGATGGCTGGGTGGAATGCTCACCAACCTTTCAACCATTCGCCAGTCGGTCAAGACCCTCGAACGGATTGAAAAGCAAATCGCGTCAGAAGGAGATAAGTTCACGAAGAAAGAGCTCAGCCTCCTAGCCAAAGAACAGGAAAAACTCAATCGAAACCTTTCAGGAATCCGCGCGATGCGAAAGCCCCCTGGACTTCTCGTTGTTGTTGATCCAAGCAAGGAACACATTGCTGTTGCCGAGGCGAACAAGCTTGGCATCCCTGTGATGGCTCTTGTCGACACTAACTGTGATCCCGACCCCATCGACCATGTCATAGCGTGTAACGATGATGCCCTCAAAAGCATTAAACTGATTGTTCAAGCCCTTTCCGATGTTGTGATCGACAAGAAAGGAGAGCTGAACATCGCTCTTGAGAAGGAAGAAAACGAGAAAAAAGAAGCTGAAGCAAAAAAAGAACCTGCCGAAGCCCAAGAAGAAGAATCAGCTGAAGGGGAGGAGGAAAAAAAATGACAATTTCAGCCCAAATGGTCATGGACCTAAGAAAGCGCACCGGCGTTGGAATGAGCAAATGTAAAGATGCTCTGACCGAGGCAGGTGGAGACATGGAAGAAGCGATCAGCATCCTTCGGAAAAAAGGGATGGCCTCTGCTGTCAAAAAGGGAGGGCGTGAGACCAATGAAGGGGTTGTTGGCGTTGCAGAAAACAGTGAAGTCGCCTACCTCGTTGAGGTTAACGTTGAGACCGATTTTGTTCTTCAAAACGACCGCTTTAAAGAGTTTCTCAAAAACATTTGTGATGACGCCTTAGTCTCTAAGCCTTCTTCTGTTGAAGACTTTTTACAGCAAAAGTATAGCAAGAACTCAGCCCTTACCATTGATGAGTACCGGGCCGAAACGGTTCATAGCCTAGGAGAGAACATCCAGATCAAGCGGCTTCTCGACTTTAAGAAAAGTGGCGATGAATCTTTAGGGATTTACTCTCACATGGGAGGGAAGATCGTCTGCGCCGTGCGTATTGCAGGAGCAGGAGATCAAGAAGCTTTAGCGCGCGATGTTGCGATGCATGTTGCTGCCGAGGCACCTGATTACCTCAAACCCGAAGAGATCCCTGCGGATGTCCTTGCTAAAGAAGAGGAGATTGCTCGGAGCCAGATCCAAGGGAAGCCCCCTGAGATCATGGATAAGATCGTTCAAGGAAAGCTCAATGCTTACAAAGAACAGGTCTGCCTTCTCAACCAAAAATTTGTAAAGGACTCCTCAAGCACCGTAGCTAACTACGTTGTTGCCGAAGGAAAAAAAGCTGGCAAGACACTCGAAGTTGTCGAGTTTGTCCGCTGGCAAATAGGTGAGTAAGTGACCTACAAACGTGTTCTCTTAAAACTCTCGGGCGAATCCCTTAAGGGGGAAAAGCCCGGGGTGATTGACCATGTCGCCTGTGACCAAATCGCAAATAGCATCTGTGGTATTTACGAGCTTGGTGTTGAGATAGGAATCGTCATTGGAGGAGGGAACATCTTTCGGGGCAATATGGCTGAGCAATTTGGCTTTGCCCGGACACCCGCTGACCATGTTGGAATGCTCGCTACCACCATCAACGGCCTCATCTTAGGACAGGTCCTTTCCACCAAAGGGTGTAAGACTCGCGTGATGAGCGCGCTGAACTTCGATGGCATCGTTGAGCCTTATAATTGGAGCCATGCCCTGCATTCTCTCGACAAAGGACACATCGTTATCTTTGTTGGAGGGACTGGGAACCCTTACTTCACCACCGATACGACTGCCGCCATGCGTGCCAGCGAAATCGAAGCCGAGGTTCTCCTCAAGGCGACCAAAGTGGATGGGATCTACGATAGCGATCCCAAGAAGAACCCAAACGCCGTAAAAAGCGACTACCTCACCTATTCCGACGTCCTTACCAAAAACCTCCATGTTATGGATGGGACGGCCATTGCGCTTTGTCGCGAGAGCGATATCCCGATCCATGTCTTCAACCTCTTCGAAGAGGGGGCCCTCTTTAAAGCGGTCACCGAAAAGAAGGGTGGAACACTCGTTACCAAAGGTTAAAAATGACGATTAATGAATGTAAGCAAAATATGCAAAAAGCGCTCGACCATTACCAGGAAGAGCTTAAAGGGATGCGAACAGGTCGGCCGAGCCCCTCGATGCTCGATAACGTTTCCCTTGAAGTCTATGGGACAGAGATGCGGATGCGCGAAGTGGCAACCGTTGCCGTTGCAGATGGGAATCAGCTTGTCGTGACCCCCTTTGATCCCAGCACCGCCAATTCGATCGCCAAAGGGATCGAAAAGGCCAATCTCAACCTCCTCCCCGCTGTCGATGGCCACATCGTCCGGGTTCCGATCCCTCCGATGACCGAAGAGCGCAGGAAGGAGATCGCCAAAGAGGCCCGTGAGAAAGGGGAGAAGACCAAGGTGACCATCCGCGATGTTCGCCGCAAGTCGAATGATGAGGTCAAAAAGCAGAAGGCCGACGGGGAGGTCACCGAAGATGAGCAGAAAAAAAATGAGAAGCAGATCCAGGATCTGACTGACCAGTTCTGCAAGAAAGTGGATGAGCTCTTTACCGCCAAAGAGAAGGACATCATGGCGGTCTGACAGCTAAAAATTGTTTAATTGACTGTTAATAAGCGGCTTGTGAAAGTCGCTTTTTTGTTAATAAATGAGGTTCGCAGTAAAAATGATTTTTCAGTATAATATAGTTATATATCTTTTGAGGAAAGAGTATGGCAGCAAATTTTGAGACAAAACGAATTACGCTCGATATTCCCGAAGACTTGCATCGGAAGTTAAAAGCTGTTGCAGCGTTAATGGGAATGACACTAAAGGAGTATATCCTTGGTTGTGTTGAGGATAAAACTTTCAATCGAGAGCCAACAGAAACACTGTGGCAAGCAATGGAAGACTCTAGGCGAGGGGAAAACCTGAATGAGTATGTTGATGTTAATGATCTCTTTAAAAAACTAAATCTTGATGAAGAAGACTAAGACAACAAACCAGTTTAACAAAGATCTCAAGAAAATGAAGAAGAGAGGGAAAGATCTTCGAAAAGTTAGACATATTATTAGTCTCCTGACCCATGCTGAAAGGTTGCCGGCCAAATGTCGCGACCATAAATTAACTGGAAATTTTCGGGATCATTGGGAATGCCATATTGAACCAGATTGGCTGCTTATTTATAGGAAATCTCAGGATGAGGTTGTTCTTGTTGAGACAGGAACACACTCAGACTTGTTTAAAAAAACAATTCATCAACGCTGAGGGTTGATTATTATTGGCCCACGTTGTAGAATAATGAGACATAAGTTATTCTGATGTCATCGGCCCCATCGTCTAGTCAGGCCTAGGACACAAGGTTTTCATCCTTGCAACAGGGGTTCGAATCCCCTTGGGGTCATTGGAGGCTTTAGCTCAGTTGGTAGAGCATCTCCCTTTTAAGGAGAGGGTCGTTGGTTCGAGCCCAACAAGCCTCATCACTAAAAAGCCCTCTCTTAAAGCAATTTAAGAAAGGGCTTTTTTTATACCCCGGAGTGCTACTTATTTCGCTACGTAAGGCTTCTAGAGTTAACGCATCTACTTCGCTGATGCCCCTTCGCCAAGGTGAACCACCTTGACTCGTGGCTCAGCTTGTATCTACGCCAATTCTATTTGCCTACGCAGCGAAATAAAAGGCACTCCGGGGTTATAGCCAGGAGGGAGAGGTGCAGGTGGATTCGTACACCGTAGCAGCGTAGGAGGTGAGCTTTTTGACGAGGGCTTTTTGGAGTTTGGGGTAGAGATCTTCCGGAAAGAAAAGAATAGCGAGGTTAGAGGAGAGAGAGTCTGAAAGATCGTCCCCAGTGATGATGTTACCACGGGATTGGCATGCAGTGGCGCGATGAATCGTGCAGGTCACTTCGGGAAATGGCTCAATGAGCGTTAAGAGCTCAGCTGTTGATAACCCATCGATGATAATTTCTAACCGAATCATTGACTTCACTTATCCTCCATATTGTTGAATGATCCACAGATAAAATGGTATTCCTACCAATATATTAAAGGGGAAGGTGATTCCCATTGCAAGGGAGAGGTAAAGGCTAGGGCTAGCTTGCGGAACGGCCGTTCGCATGGCTGCTGGAGCGGCAATGTATGAAGCGCTACCGAAAAGAAGCATGAGGAGGAACGTATCTCCAGGGGCAAAATGGAAAAATTTTCCAATGAAAAATGCGACAAATGCCATCGCAATTTGTAGAGCTAATGCTGAGAAAAAGAGGCTAAAGGGCGTTTTTTTCAAGTCCTCAAATCTTTTTGCAACAGCCAGTCCTAAGTCGAGAAGAAAAAGGGTGAGCATCCCATGGAAGAGCCCTTCATAGAATATGGAGATTTTGCTCCATCCTTCTTCTGATAGCAGTGTTCCAATCAAGAAGCTTCCCAAAAGGACGACGATCGAATTATTTGTGATAGAGTGTTTTAGGATCTGAAATATCGAGCCAGAGTTAGTGCTTTTGTTTTTCGTATGAAAAAACATCGCCATCAATATCGCAGGAGATTCCATGAGAGCCATCGTGGCGATCATATAGGGCCCATAGGAGATATTGAGTCGATTGAGGAGCGCGGAGCCTGTAATAAAAGTGACAGCACTAATCGAGCCATAGGAAGCCGCAAGGGCAACCGCATTCACATCTGTTGTCAGCCTTTTGAAGAGGTAGTATGCAATACACGCAATGGTAAATGCACCTAGAATGGCGACAATGAAAATGGTTGCATAATGATAGTCTAAATCAGAATGTGCGAGGTGAACGCCTCCCTGCACACCAATCGCTGCTAGGACGTAGAGTGAAAAGAACTTTGGTAGGGGGTGGGGGATCTCTAGGTCTGATTTAATGACCCGGGAAATAACACCTAGTAAAAAAAATAGGATGGGGGCTGATGAGAGCACTTCAAAAACCATAGCACATGTTTACCATCGAATGTAAATAAACACAATACTCGAAAGGGAGGGCGCTGGCTCGAGGGAAGAGGTCGAGCAGCAATGCCAGCCCCCTTTTTACTCTGGGCTAATAAAGAAAGTGAGCATCGCTTGCATAATTGTTAGTAACACCCAGGTTAGCGATCACACTCTTTAAAATCGCGAGCGCTAGAGAAGATAGGGTTAGGAGAGCAGATTGTTTGTTCCGATTGTCGCAAAGGGTATTGGAATGAAATTGATTTTGAGCGCTTCGGATTGATTTAAATTTCCCCAGCCATGAGTAATATTATAGCGGGCAATGATTCCCACCATCTTTTCTATAGCTGTAAACAATACAGCGCTAACGATTCCTAGCTTACGATGTTTAGGGAGAAGATGGAGATTAATGGCAATGACACATCCTGTTTTAACGACTTGCTTTGTAAAATCAAGGGCATAGGGATGGATCTTTTGTCCTATTGACTAGACCATAATAACTCCTTGGTTTGCTAAATAGCCAATATTGTATAGGAAAAGCTATTTTTTGCGCACTTCAAAAAGAGAGCCGGTTGCTTTTTGCTTTAGAAGCAAAAGAATTTCTTGAGAGACTTCTTCGGGGGAGAGGAGGGTTGAAGGATCTTCACTGGGGAAGTTGGAGGTGCGCATCGGGGTGGCGGTTCGCTGGGGGACGATGGCATTGATGTGAAGATCGGGACGTTCTTCGGCAAGCCCCTGGGTAAAGTTGACGATAGCCGCTTTGGCAGAGGAGTAGAGGGTATAGGATTTCCGCCCACGGGAAAAAGAGGAGGAAGAGAGGTTGATGATGTGGCCACTCGGCTTGATTTGGGCAGCGTGGCAGCTGTAGAGAAGGGTATGGAGGTTGGTGGCGATGAGATGGTCGATTTCTTGGGAGGAGAGGGCATGGAACGGCTTGATGGAGAGGTGGCCGACACAGTTAATCAGCCCGTCAAGGGGACCAAGCGACTGGAAAAGCTTTTGGGTCGCTTCGAAGTTGGTGAGATCAACGGGATAGTCGGGAGAGGATTTAGAGAGAATCAGGGGTGTGGCCCCTTCTTTTTTGAGGAGGGTAGCAAGGGCAGAGCCGATCCCTCCAGTTCCTCCGGTAATGGCGAAGGTTTTTCCTTTCAGGGAGATGGCTTCTTTTCCGGGGAAGGAGCTTTTTTGTCGCATCAGCTGCTCGGCTAAAAAGAGGTCGAGCTCTCCTGTGATCTTAATGTTGCTTTCTGCGCCGGGAACGATGTGGACGGGAAGGCTTAGGTTGAGGACAAGGCGACAATCGTCAGAAGCATTTTGATCGGGCGCTTTTTCATGGGCCTCAAGGATAAGGGGGTAGGAAAAGCTTTGAGGGGTTTGGCCGCGGAGGTATTCGGCGCGTGGGGGAATATCGGTAATCGTATCAAAACTTTTGGCATGGACGATCGTATCGGCAGAGGGGATGCAGGTGTCGACCGCGTCATGCTTTTTCAAGGCGTCAAGATTGTCTTGGATGATTTGATGGGAGATGAAGGGACGGACCGCATCGTGGATGACGACGTGGGTGGTCTCAGTACCGCAGGCGATGAGACCGCGGTAGGAGGAGTCTTGTCGGGTATGCCCTCCCTCAATGACCCGGACGCGAGGATCGGTCACCTCTTTTCGCACCTCTTCGAGGTGCTCTTTGCGGCAGACGAGAATAATCTCTTGAAACTCGGTGAAGGGGAGGAAAGCCTCCAGAGTGTGGAGGTAGATTTTCTTTCCAGAAAGGTTGAGGAACTGCTTAGGGATGGCACTTCCGAAGCGCTCCCCGGTTCCACTCATAAGAAGGATGGCCTTGATCATCGTTTTAGTGTTATGCCTTTTAGGGCTAATTGTAAGAATTCTGCCCGTTTTTGGGCGAGCTTTTTTTTGGGAATCTCCTCTTCAGCGGTCAACATGAGGTGGCCGCGGCGCACTTCAAAAAAGATTCTATTGAGGTCTTGGTCGGTCAACCCCTCGATCCAACCGAGGTCAATCCCTAGCTTTACAAAGCTTAGGGCATCGAGGGCCTCCTTGGTTTCGATCTGGTAGGAGTGGGTTAAGAGCCCAACCGCCCGACTGATCTTGTCGACGATCAGGGCGTCAGGGGTTTCAGTTAGGCAGGTGCGAAGATTTTTTTCATAAGAGACCAGTTTGGTCGCGGTTTTATGGATCTCCTCTAAGATGTGATCTTCGGTGAGTCCCAATGTAAAGCAGTTTTGAATGATCACGATATCGCCAACAAACTCACTGGTTCCCGCGAGGCCACTTGCTTGCACCTCATCGTCGAGCTCTTTGGCGAGGACCTCATCGATCTGATCGAGCTGGATCAGGCAAGGTAGATGAAGAAATGCCTGGACGGTCAATGCCGTTCCCGCATTGGAAAGCTCCGAGGTGAGGTAGCCAAATTTGTGGGAGTAGGCAAAAGTATGGTTTTGAGCCAGTTCCTCTTCGATCGCAGTTAGTTTTTTCCACGCTTCTTTCCATCCCGAGTGGGCTTCGATTGCATGTAAAACCAAGTGATCCTCCCCGTTAATGGTGGCGAGGAAGGTACCACTTTCATCAATGACAAGGCCTGCTTTACAGGAGGGGTTTTGGGAGGTTGAAGTTGCCAAAAAGTGTTCGAGTAAAAACTCCTTTTCCGCTCCCTTTATTTTTTCAAACTCGAAGAAGGTAGGCTGTTGTAAAGCCGACGCATTTAAAAGGGTTTTCTTCAAAACCCCCAGGGTTTGCTCCGAGTCGGTCTCGGTCATCTTTGGAGGAAAGGGATGAGAGGCCACGTTCCGCTGAAGAAAAAAGCTCGATGCCATCCAGATGGGGGTATCACTTTTTTCCCAAACGCTATTTTCCTTAAGCTTTAAAAAAGGTGTCATGGTGTCTCAGTGGTTAGGGGGGGTGTTAAAAAAATCCATTTCTTTATCTTTTGCGTTCTTTCCGGGAAAAACCGGAAGTTTGCAAATCTCCTATACTTAGGCATATGTCGATTTGCAAACTTTCAATTTTTTCTCGAAAATCAGCACAAAGTCTGAAGAAAGCGACTTTCTCAACACCCCCTTAAGGTATTGATCTGGTCGCGGAGCCATGCCGCCTCTTCATAGTTTTCCCCTTTGAGCGCCTGGCTAAGCGCTTCATTCAGATCGCAGATCCGGTTTAAGTGCTGGGAAGTTTCATCGATGTTAGGCGACTTTCCAATGTGGAGGGTGGGTATCGGGCTCGAAGGATTCGGTTTTAAGCGAGGGGAAACGCACTGCGCCTCAACAAGCTGGTCGGTCAAAATATCCTCGAAAGCGGCATAACACCCTTTGCATCCCAAGGGCTCTCCCATCAGCACCGCCTCAAGGGAGGTTTTACACTCATTGCAACAGAGCCCCTCCTCTTTTTTGGGGGAGGTGTCGGAGGTCGTTTTTCCCTGAAGCTTCTGCTTTAAAATGGGACAGTCCTGACACATCGCCGTTGTGTTAACAATTTCACCGACGATCTCGCTATAGACGACATCGGCGTTTCTTTTACATTGGCTACATTCAAGGGGTCTTTCGGTCATAATATACCGTATAGAAAAAACCTCTTTTATAATCAAAGGGGTTGTGGTAATGGTTAAAATAAAACCCCGGAGTGCTACTAATATCAATTGAGGGGATTTTCGATTTTTTTTCAGGTTCAGAGGGGCAAAATGACCACATACTCCAATAGAGTAGGGGTCATTTTGCCCCTCTGAACCTGGAGGAAAAGAAAAATTCAAGCAATTGACAGTAGTAGCACTCCGGGGTAAAACAGAGGTTAACCGATGAAAAAGATCTTACCACTCTTCTTACTCGCAGCAGGTGCATTAAGCGCGCAACAATATGGATACCCTTCGAATGGGAACCAATATGGGCAGCAAATGGAGCAACCTCAACAGCAGCAAGGGATCCCTTCTGAAGGGTCCCACCTTTCGCAGCAGGAGCAGCAGTTCGCAAGCCAGCTAAGCGATATGCACAAAGTGATGTTTTGTCGTCATTTTTCTGTGTCGCAGCGGATTGAGGCGATGACCCTCGCAAGCACACCTGTTCAGGGACTTTCCGGACAGTCTTCAAAACTTTCTCCCGACAAAGCGGTTGAAATTGTGATGAAAAACGCGCGGCAAAATGGGAATGGGCAGCAACAGCAACAACAAGCTCAACCTCAACAGCCACAGCAGCCCCAAAGCCCTTACGGCGGTAGCTATAGCTATCCAAATCGAAACAACAACGGACGGTACTAGAGCGTGTCGTCAATTAAAACAAGTTTAAAGAGTTCTTCAGGGGAGAAAAGTTCAAGGCGCCTGATGCAGAGAGCCCGAATTGGGCTCTCGAAGGAAGGCAACGATGAAATTTTCCTCATGGAGAGCTAAGGAAACGCAGTGTAATTAACGACACGCCCTAACCCCTAAGTGCTGGGTAAGTGAAGCAGAAGAAGTGGATGAGGTTGAAAAGATAGTGGCAGAAGATGCTACTTTCGATCGATCGTGTCATCTGATAGATGCTTCCGTAGACGAGTGAGGCGATGAAGGTGAGCGAAAGGAAGCCGAGGTCGCGGACAAAGGTGAAGTGGAGGAGTGCAAAGAAGAGGGAAACCGCAACGACGCTCAGCGCTCCGCCCCACTTGGCGTTCAGATAATCACTCAACTCTCTTTGGAGAAATCCCCGGAAAAAAGCCTCTTCAGGAATCACCACAAGGAACAGGTTAGCGATCAGCCACACCCACGTAATGTGGGGGAACTTCAGGTCGATCTCCACAAGGTGGAAGTAAAGGGAAAGAATGACTAAGACAATTACCCCAAGAGTGGTAAGAGCCACCGTTTTTACAAAGACGGAACGGAGATGGAACCGGGATAAAAGGGGAATCGAAAGGGCCAAGGGAAAAAATCCGATGAACGGCTTGTCGTAGTTGAGGTAAAGAGAGTAGGGATAGGCATTTTCACTGATCTGTAGCTCGCCCGCAATTTTCCAGTTGTAAAACCCAGGAAAGAAGTGCCCCATCAGCACAACAGAAAGAAAAATAGCAATGATGATGGTGATTAGGCGGGGAACTCCCTTGAGCTTTCCTGTTAAGGCAAGGTGGGCACCCCCAAGGAGAATCAACGCGACAAAAATCTTAAGGTCGATCACCTTACCGTAGAGGGCAAAGATAAAAGAGAGAGCTAAAAAAGAGCCCCAAAGCCACGGCTTCCGATGCATCCAAAGGCTCATGAAAGCAAGGATCAAGGAGATGAAGGCAAGGGAGGTGATCGGATGGTCAACTACTCCTCCCTAAAGGAAGGAGCTTGTAGCTAGCGCAGTTGCTGCTACCATAGGCACGTTGACAGGTGCCCTTGCTGAGACAACAGACTCAG